>NZ_LZKE01000253.1:0-36343 GCF_001672675.1 Mycobacterium sp. E2327 | reverse complement strand
AGGCCGGGCGGCGCGGTCCCGGGCGGCTGGGGTGGCGGGATCCGGATCGGCTGGGTGCCGCGCTCGGTCGGCGCCCGCAAGTTGGGGTCGTTCGGGCGGTTCCGGCTGGGCTGCGGCGGCGACGGCTGGGCCGGGCGTGGCGGCGGAGCCGGGGGCCGTCCGGGCGGCGCGGCGGGGGGATCGAGCTGGAAAACCAGCCGCGGGCCTCGCTGCGGATCGCCGATCGTGATCGCCTGGCCGGAGTGGATGTCGACGGTCGGCACCCGCGAGCCGTTGACGAACATCCCGCGGGGGCTGTTGTCGATGGCCACCCAGTGGCGGCCGGTGAATCGCAGCACCACGTCGGGGTGGGGCGGCGCCGGGTGGCCCGATGGCCCCAACGGGATGTCGACTCCCGAGCCGTAGCCCACCAGCACGTCGCGACCGGGCGCGAAGACGTACCTCGTCGGTCCGACCCATACGGTCAACGGGGGGGCCGGGAGGGCGGAAGCCTCGGGCCGCATCACCGCCACCTTTCCATCGCTGGTTAGTCGGAACTTCCAGTGTCTACCCGCCAGCGGCGGTGCAGCCACCGGACGGCGCCGTCACAGCGTGTGGCGGCGCGGCGTCGCCGACGCGTTCTCGAGCAGCCGCCGCAGGACCTCGACCGCCTGCTTGAGCACCTCGCGGTCGGCCGGCTCGAGCAGGGCCAACTGCGGTTCGATCGCGGCGGCCCGGTCGGCCCGAACGGCGTCGAGGGTGCGTATCCCGTCGGGCGTGATGCGGATGCGTACCGCCCGGGCGTCGCCGGGGTCGACGGTCCGCGTCACCAGGCCGGCGTCCTCCAGGCGGCGCACCTGGGTGGTCATCGTCGGTTGGGAACAGTGGTCGACGCCCGCCAGGTCGCCGATCCGAGCCTCCCCGTGCGCCTCGATGGTGGCCAGCAGCCGGGCCTGCGCCGCGGGCAGCGGCATCTGGATGCGCTGGGTGGCCAGCCGGTTGAGCCGGGCGACCACGGCGAGGAGGTCGGCCCCGAGGCCGGACTGGGGCTCGGTGTTTGCGGCGTCAACGACATCAGTGTGGTTGGCGGCGGATGCGTTCATACCTCCATGGTTGCATAGCTTTGCTAAGCGAGACGCGCGCCACACGCGTCGCCGCAAAAACCCAGCTTGCGGGGTGTGGCGCGGGAACTTGCCGCCGCGGCCTGGCAGAATCGGTGAGGTGACCGTCCCCCGACCATCCCGATCACGCCACCGGGGTGGGCCGCTGCGACCGGTCGAACTGGCGCAGGCCGCCGTCATGGGCGCACTGTGCGCGGTCATCGCCATCCTCTCGGTAGTCGTCCCGTTCGCCGCGGGACTGGCGTTGCTGGGCACCGTGCCCACCGGGCTGCTGGCCTACCGCTACCGGTTCCGCGTCCTGATGGCCGCGACGGTCGCGGCCGGAATGATCGCCTTCCTGATCGCCGGGTTGGGCGGCCTGATGACCGTCATCCATTGCGTCTACATCGGCGGTCTGACCGGAATCATCAAGCGCAAGCGGCGTGGCTTGCCGACGGTGATCGTCTGGTCATTGGTCGCGGGCCTGGCGTTCGGCGCCGCCGACGTCATCGGCCTGACCGTGATGAGCCGACTGCGCCACCTGATCTTCGACGTCATCACCGCGGACGTGAACGGCGTCGCGGCCTTCCTGACGCGCGTACACATGCACGGCGTCGGCGAGGACCTGAAGCGGTATTTCGCTCTCGGCGTGCAGCATTGGCAGTTGCTGGTGCTGATCTACTACCTCATCGGGATCCTAATCGTGTCGCTGATCGGCTGGTGGGCGTTGTCTCGTCTGCTGGATCGGATGCGCGGCATCCCCGATGTGCACCAGCTGGACGCGTCGGACGGAAGCGGCGCCGAGCAGGGCCCCGTCGGGCCGGTGCCGGTGCGGCTGGACAGGGTGCGCTTCCGTTACCCCGGTGCCCGCCAGGACGCGCTGCGCGAGCTCAGCCTGGATCTGCAGGTCGGCGAACACGTCGCGATCACCGGACCCAACGGCTCCGGGAAGACCACGCTGATGCTGATTTTGGCCGGCCGCGAACCGACGTCGGGCACCGTGCAGCGCCCGGGCGCGGTGGGTCTGGGCAAGCTTGGCGGCACCGCGGTCGTGCTGCAGCACCCCGAGAGCCAGGTGCTGGGCACGCGGGTCGCCGACGACGTGGTGTGGGGTTTGCCGCCCGGCACCAAGATCGACGTGGACCGGCTGCTGAGCGAGGTCGGCCTCGACGGGCTCGCGCAACGCGAGACGGGAAGCCTCTCCGGGGGCGAACTGCAGCGCCTCGCGCTCGCCGCGGCGATGGCCCGGGAGCCGGCGTTGCTCATCGCCGACGAGGTGACCACCATGGTCGACCAGCAGGGACGGGATACGTTGCTGCGCGTGCTGTCCGATCTGACCAAGCGCCACCGCACCGCCCTGGTGCACATCACGCACTACAACAACGAGGCCGATTCTGCCGACCGCACAATCGATCTCAGCGATTCCCCGGATAACGCGGGCATGGTCGAGACGATGCCCGCGCCGGCCGGAACCAATGGGGCCACCGCGGTCAACCGCGGCTCGCAGGCGCCGGTGCTCGAACTTGTCGGCGTCGGCCACGTGTACGGCAGCGGCACCCCGTGGGCCAAAACCGCACTGCGCGACGTCAGTTTCACCGTTGAGCAGGGAGACGGGGTGCTGATCCACGGCGGCAACGGCTCGGGCAAGTCGACGCTGGCCTGGATCATGGCCGGGCTCACGGTCCCGACGACCGGTGCCTGCCTCATGGACGGCGTGCCCATCCACGAGCAGGTCGGCGCGGTGGCGTTGTCGTTCCAGGCGGCTCGGCTGCAGCTGATGCGCAGCCGCGTCGAACTGGAAGTTGCCTCGGCAGCGGGCTTTTCGCCGCGGGAGACGGATCGCGTCGCCGAGGCGCTGGCCGTCGTCGGACTCGATGCCACCCTGGCCAAGCGGCCGATCGACCAGCTCAGCGGCGGTCAGATGCGCCGCGTGGTGCTAGCCGGATTGCTGGCCCGTTCGCCGCGGGCCCTGATCCTCGACGAGCCGCTCGCCGGGTTGGACGCCGCCAGCCAGCGCGGCCTGCTGCGGCTGCTGGAAGACCTGCGCCGCGAGCAGGACCTGACGGTCGTCGTCATTTCGCACGACTTCGTCGGGCTGGAGGAGCTCTGCCCGCGCACCCTGCACTTGCGCAACGGCACCCTGGAGCCCGTGTCGGCCGCGGCGGGGGGCATGGCATGACCGCGACCTCCGCCGCGTCGCGCGGCTCGACCCGACGCACGCCGCGTCCCGTCGTACTGCTGGTACCCGTGCCCGGAACCTCCGCCATCCACGAGCTGTGGGCGGGCACCAAACTGCTCGTCGTCTTTGGTGTTTCGGCGCTGCTGACGTTCTACCCGGGCTGGGTGACGATCGGCTTGGTGGCGGCGCTGGTCCTGGCGGCGGCCCGGATCGCGCGCATTCCGCGCGGTGCGGTGCCGTCGGTCCCGCGGTGGCTGTGGATCGTCATCGCCCTGGGCGGCATCACCGCCGTGCTCGGCGGCGGCACCCCGAAGTTCTCGATCGGCGGCCTCGAGATCGGACTCGGGGGAGGCTTGCACTTCCTGCGGATCACCGCGCTGTCGATCGTGCTGCTCGCGCTCGGCGCGATGGTGTCCTGGACCACCAATGTCGCCGAAATAGGGCCCGCGCTGGCCACTTTGGGCCGACCGTTCAAGGTGCTGCGGATCCCGGTCGACGAATGGGCGGCGGCCCTGGCCCTGGCGCTGCGCGCCTTCCCGATGCTGATCGACGAATTCCAAGTGCTCTATGCGGCCCGCCGGCTGCGGCCCAAACGAATACCCCGGAGCCGCAAGGCCCGTCGCCGCCGCCACGCCCTGGAGCTGATCGACCTGTTGGCCGCCGCCACCACCGTCACCCTGCGGCGCGCCGACGAGATGGGCGACGCGATCACCGCCCGCGGCGGCGCCGGTCAGCTCTCGGCCAATCCGGCGCGGCCCAAGCTGGCCGACTGGGTGACCATCGCGATCACCGTCGCGGTCAGTGCCCTGGCGGTGGTGCTCGAAACGATTTTCCACACGATGCCCTAGGCATGGCCGACGTTCGCCGCAGTCGCAGCATCGCGGCCCGCCCCCAGCAGATCTGGGACGTGCTTGCGGACTTCGGTGCGATCAGTTCGTGGGCCGGCAACGTCGACCACTCCTGCATCCTGTTCTCCGGAGCCGGCGGGGCGGCCGTCGGCACCGCCCGGCGAGTCCAGGTCAAACGGGATGCCCTCGTCGAACGCATCACCGAGTTCGACCCGCCACGCGCCCTGGCCTACGACGTCGAGGGCCTGCCCAGCCGCGTGCGCAGGATGACCAACCGCTGGACGCTCGACGCGGCCCCCTCGGGCTCGACCGTCGTGACGCTGACGAGCACGGTCGAAATCGGCGCTCGCCCAGTCCAAAAACTCGCCGACGGTGTCCTGTGTCGGTTTCTCGCGCGGCAATCCGACGTGATGCTGGCCGGGCTCGCGCATCGATTGGAGAACGCCCGTGTCTGATCGGCCCGATGTCGTCATCATCATGACCGACGAGGAGCGCGCGGTCCCGCCATACGAGGCGCCCGAGGTGTTGGCCTGGCGCGACCGAATACTGACCGGGCGCAAGTGGTTCGACGACCACGGCGTCAGCTTCGGCCGGCACTACACCGGCTCGCTGGCCTGCGTGC
This sequence comes from Mycobacterium sp. E2327, assembly GCF_001672675.1. Classification (NCBI taxonomy): domain Bacteria; kingdom Bacillati; phylum Actinomycetota; class Actinomycetes; order Mycobacteriales; family Mycobacteriaceae; genus Mycobacterium; species Mycobacterium sp. E2327. The sequence continues at coordinate 31,615 of NZ_LZKE01000253.1, read as the reverse complement.
CCAGCCGCCCGACGATTTTCACCGGGCACTACCCCGACCTGCACGGGGTCACCCAGACCGACGGCATCGGCAAGACGGCCGACGATTCCCGCATGCGGTGGCTCCGCCAGGGCGAGGTGCCCACCCTGGGCAACTGGTTTCGGGCAGCCGGGTACGACACCCACTACGACGGCAAGTGGCACATCTCGCACGCCGACCTCGTCGATCCCTCCACCGGCCGTTCACTGCTGACCAACGACGACGACGGCGTCGTCGATGCCGCGGCGGTGCGTCGCTACCTGGACGCCGATCCGCTTGGGCCGTTTGGCTTTTCGGGATGGGTGGGTCCCGAACCGCACGGTGCGCTGCTGGCCAACGCGGGCGTTCGCCGGGACCCGCTGATCGCCGACCGCATCGTCGCCTGGCTCACCGACCGCTACGCCCGCCGCCGCGCCGGCGACCCCGACGCGCTGCGCCCGTTCCTGTTGGTCGCCAGCTTCGTCAACCCGCACGACATCGTGCTGTTCCCCACCTGGTCGCGCCGGGGTCCGGTCAAGCCGTCACTGCTGGACCCGCCGCCGGTGCCCCCGGCGCCCACCGCCGACGAGGACCTTTCGACCAAGCCGGCCGCCCAAATCGCCTTCCGCGAGGCGTATTACTCCGGCTACGGCCCGGCACCGGCGATCAGCCGAACCTACGAGCGCAACGCCCAGCGCTACCGCGACCTCTATTACCGCCTGCACGCCGAGGTGGACGGGCCCATCGACCGCGTGAGGCGGGCGGTCACCGAGGCTGGTTCGGCCAACGCGGTGCTGGTGCGCACCGCCGATCACGGCGACCTGCTGGGCGCCCACGGTGGGCTGCACCAGAAATGGTTCAACTTGTACGACGAGGCGACGCGAGTTCCGTTCGTGATCGCCCGCATCGGTGAGCGGCCGACCGACCCGCGCGTGGTGACCGCGCCGACTTCGCACGTCGACCTTGTGCCAACGCTGCTTTCGGCCGCCGGCATCGACGTGGCCGCCGCCGCGTCCGCCCTCGCCGAGTCGTTCTCGGAAGTCCACGAGCTGCCCGGCAGCGACCTCATGCCGATCGTCGACGGGGCGCCCGCCGACGAAGCGCGTGCCGTGTACCTGATGACCCGCGACAACATGCTCGAGGGCGACAGCGGTGCCTCGGGGCTCGCGCGCCGCCTGAAGCGGACCGTCAATCCGCCTGCGCCGCTGCGGATTCGGGTGCCCGCCCACACCGCCTCCAATTTCGAGGGACTCGTGGTGCGCGTCGACGACGCCACGGCGACCGGGGGCGCCGGGCACCTGTGGAAGCTGGTCCGCACCTTCGACGACCCGGCCACCTGGACCGAACCCGGGGTGCGCCACCTCGCGGCCAACGGCCTCGGCGGCGAGGCGTACCGGACATCGCCGGTGGACGACCAATGGGAGCTGTACGACCTGACCGCCGACCCGATCGAAGCCGACAACCGCTGGGCGGATCCGGATCTGCATGACCTGCGCCAGCACCTGCGCACCCAGCTCAAGCATGTCCGGGCCGCGTCCATCCCCGAGCGAAATCGCCCGTGGCCCTATGTGTCTCGCCGGCCACCGACGCCGTCACCGTCGAGGCTGAGGCGTCTGGTTCAGGCCGTGCGTCCACGAGCCTAACCGCACTGCGGAAAATCGATCGCAATTTCGCAGTGCGGTTAGGCTCGCGCAGCGCGCCCGTCTTTGCATGCGTTCAAGGCGGCCTCGACGGTGGCGTCGAGCAGAATGTCGTCGATCGGCCCGATAGCTGGAATCACGGCCCGAAGCAACAACGGGCCGGTCAAAAGGTCGGAAACGACGCTGGGCTGCGCCGGTAGCGGGATCTCACCCCGCTCGGCTGCCCGGCCCAGCATTGCGGCCACGGAGTCGCGCCGTGGCGCCATGAACCGCTGGAACACCACGTCGCTCAGATCGGAGTCGGCGTGCGCGTCGGCGAGCAGACCGGGCAGCGCGATCTGAATGACCGGGTCGTTGAAGAACTCACGCTGAAGCTCCTGGACGAGCCGCAGATCCTCCTTCAGGTTTCCGCTGTCGGGGGCCGGGTCGACCCCGAAGCGGCTGACCAGTAACCCGACTACGAGCTCTCCCCGCGTCTTTGCCCGGCGGTAGATGGCGGCCCGGGTGGTTCCGGCAACCTTGGCGACACGATCGATGTTGACGGCCGCGTACCCATGCGAAAGCAGCACCGCCTCAGCCGCATTCGCGATTGCGGTGTCCAAGGTGGTGTCGCGCGGGCGACCTCGAAGTACCGACATGTGAACTCCAGCACCATAGCGGTTGACAGATTAACGATACACAGTGCACTATAAATCAATGCGAACAATTTGGGTTGTCGGCGCGACCGGCAAGGGCGGTCGCGCAATAGCCGGTGAACTCGTCGCCAGCGGGGCCGATGTAGTTCTGGTCGGCCGTGATCACAGCAGGCTGACCGTTGTCGCCGGGTCAATGGGCGGGCCGGTGCGCACCCAGGTGGCCCCTGGGCTCACCGAGTTGATCGAGCTGATCGGCGCCGAAAAGCCGGCGGTGGTGGTGAACACCATTGGCCCGTTTAGCGTGACCACGATGTCCGTGGCGCGCGCCAGCATGGCCGCGGGAAGTCACTACGTGGATCTGGCCAATGAGTTGGAGCCGGTGCGCGAGCTACTGGACCTGGATGGCGACGCGCGAACCCAGGGAGTCACGTTGGTTACCGGCGCCGGCTTCGGGGTGCTGGCCACTGAGACGCTGGTCATCGAGCTGCGCGGCGATCGGCCCGCGGAGCGCGCCAGGGTCGCCGCGCTGCCCGCCGTGGACGGGATGGGATCGGCCGTTCTGGCCAGCGTGATCGATGGTGTCGCCGACGGCGGGCGGCGCTACCGGGATGGGCAACTGGTGCGTCGACGGCTCGGGGCCGACCACGCACGGATTCCGTTGCCCGACTTGCCCGCAGTGGATGCGCTCGCGGTGCCGACGGGCGAATTGGAGGCGGCACACCGGGCGTCCGGCGCGGGCGATGTGCTCGCGTACTCCAGCGAGGTCCCGAGCGGACGAATGGTGCGGACGCTGCTGCCGGCGGCGTCGGCACTGCTGACGGTGCGCCCGATCCGGTCCGGGTTGCAGCGGCTCGTCAGCCGAATGCGGCTGAGTCCACCGGTGAAGCCCGGCGACGTGTCCTGGGCGTACGCGCGCCTGGAGTGGCCCGACGGCACCCACCGCGAGGCCTGGCTGCGCACCGGCGAGGGCTACGGGTTCACCGCGAAAGTGGCCGCGCACACCGCCGTACGGATCACCAACGGGGCGGCACGGGCCGGCGCGTTCACACCGGGCACGTTGTTCGGCACCGAGTTGGCCCGGGACGCGGGTGCAGAGATCATCACACCGCAGGGGGTGACCCGATGATCGGCCACGCCGTGCAGCGCCGCGAGCTACGGATCTCGGCCGGCGCGGGCGAGCAGCTTGACGCCTGGGCGTATCTGCCCGAGGGGCCCGGTCCGTTCCCGGTCGTGGTGATGGCGCATGGCATCGGCGGTATCAAGGCGGCAGGCTTGACGCCGTTCGCGGAGCGGTTCGCCTGCAATGGATTCGCGGCGGTCGTGTTCGATTACCGGCACTGGGGGCGTTCCACGGGTCAGCCGCGGGAGTTTTTGTCGATCCGTCGCCAGCTCGAGGACTACCGCACCGCGCTGGGCTGGACGCGCGCGCAGGATGAGTTCGATAGTGCGCGAATCTTCGTGTGGGGCACTTCGTTTGCCGGCATGCACATTGTCGAGCTGGCCGCCAGCGAATTCGACCTGGCCGGCGCCATCGCGCAGTGCCCCCTGGTGGACGGGTTGGCGGGACTGGCCAACGTCCCGCCGGCGCGGAGCCTGCGGCTCACCGCTCACGCGGTAGCCGATCTGGCCGGATCCGTGCTTGGCCGGGGGCCGCGCTACCTGCCAATCAGCGTGCCGCCCGGGCAATTTGGCGTTATTTCCACGGACGACGCAATGATCGGGTACACCCGGCTCCACCCCGCCGACGAGTCCTGGCCCAACAAGATCACCGCTCGGTCGCTGCTCGACGTGACGGTCCACCGGCCGGTGCGCCGCGCGCATAAGGCCCGGTGCCCGTTGCTGATGGTCGTGGCCGAACACGACACCATGGCTCCCGTCGGACCGGCATTGGCGGTGGCCACCAAGGCACCGCGTGGAGAGCTCTACCGAAGTCGCGGTGGACATTACGACGTCTACGCCGGCGGGCTCGATCACGAGAACGTGCTGCGGGTCGAGGTGTCTTTCTTGCGCCGGCACGCCGGAATGCCCGAGGACGCAGTCCGGACCGCTACGTCCGCATCCGGTCGATGAGGTTCGACAGCACGACGATGCTTTCACTGCGTTCGATGTCCGCGCTCGAGCGGATGCGTTCCAGGGCCGCCTCCAGGTGCCGCATGTCGCGGGCCAGCACGTGCAGGATCGCATCCGACGTACCGGTGACCGTCGCCGCGCTGACCACCTCGGGCATGTCCACCCACGCCGCCCGCAGCCGATCGGGCTCGATCGTGCCGTGGCAGAACACCTGCACGTAGGCCTCCGTCTTCCAGCCGAGCGCGTTGGGGTCGACGACCGTCGTGAAGCCCCTGATCGCCCCGTCGTCGAGCATCCGGTCGACGCGGCGCTTGACCGCCGGTGCCGAAAGATTCACCGTCTGGCCGATCTCCGCGAAGGTGGCCCGCGCATTTCTGGTCAGCTCGGCGAGTATCCGTTCGTCCGTCTCGTCCAGGCGGTCCATCCGTCGCTCCTTAACGAATCGCCGTGACACGCGCTTTGGCGCAACAAATCGATTATAGACACGCAAGAAACGTCGTTTGCTTGTTTCGAGTGCCGCAAATACCGTTGATTTATGACGGACTCGTACCTCGCCGCACCCTCGTCCGCCACCTGGCGCGAGTCCCGGACCCGTCGCTACGCGATGACCCGGCCCGACTTCTTCGCCGTGGAGTACGCGATCAACCCCTGGATGGACCTCGGCATGCCCGTCGACGCCCACCTCGCCCGGGCGCAGTGGGACGCCCTGCGCCAGACGTACCTGCGGCTGGGTCACCACGTGGACGTGATCGAACCCGTGCCCGGTCTCCCGGACATGGTCTACGCGGCCAACGGCGGGTTCATCGCCCGCGGCATCGCCGTGGTCGCCAGGTTTCGGTTCGCCGAGCGCGTCGGCGAGTCCCGCGCCTATTCCGAATGGATGTCGTCGTTGGGTTATCGGCCGGTGGCCACCCGCCACGTCAACGAGGGACAGGGCGACCTGTTGATGGTCGGCGATATGGTGTTGGCCGGCTACGGGTTTCGCACCGACCGGCGCGCGCACCCGGAAATCGCCGCGGCGCTGGGCCTTCCGGTCGTCTCGCTGGAGCTGGTGGACCCGCGCTTCTACCATCTCGACACCGCGCTGGCCGTCCTCGACGACGACACAATCGCGTTCTATCCACCGGCTTTCAGCGCGGCGGCGCAGGATCAGCTGCGCACACTGTTTCCCGACGCGATCGTCGTGGGAAGCGCCGACGCCTACGTGCTCGGGCTCAACGTCGTCTCCGACGGCCGAAACGTCGTGCTGCCCTCGGCCGCAACCGGTTTCGCCACGCAACTGCGGGAGGCCGGCTTCGAGCCGGTCGGGGTGGATTTGTCCGAATTGCTCAAGGGCGGCGGCTCCGTCAAGTGCTGCACATTGGAGGTATTCCCGTGACGATCCTCGACGCCCGGACCGCGCACGGAACAGACGCGGCGATCGGGCTGGTCGAAAGGTATGCGGCGCACAACTATTCGCCGCTGCCCGTCGTTGCGGCAAGCGCCGAGGGCGCGTGGATCACCGATGTCGACGGCCGTCGCTATCTGGATTTTTTGGCCGCCTACTCGGCGGTCAACTTCGGTCATCGCCACCCCGAGATCACCGAGACCGCCCACGCGCAACTGGACACCGTCACGCTGGTGAGCCGCGCGTTCCACTCCGACACGCTCGGGCCGTTTTGCGCCGCGCTGGCCGGACTCTGCGGCAAGGACATGGTGCTGCCGATGAACTCGGGCGCCGAAGCCGTGGAGAGCGGCCTGAAGGTCGCCCGCAAATGGGGCGCCGAAGTCAAGGGCGTCGCCGCGGGTCGGGCCAATATCATCGTGGCGGACAACAACTTCCACGGCCGCACAATCAGCATCGTCAGCTTCTCGTCCGACCCGACGGCGCGCGACGGGTTCGGGCCCTTCACCCCGGGATTCCGTTCGGTGCCCTTCGGCGACGCCGCGGCGCTGGCCCGGGCAATCGACGACGACACGGTGGCCGTGCTGCTCGAGCCCATCCAGGGCGAGGCGGGCATCGTCGTCCCGCCCGACGACTACCTGCCCACCGTCCGGGCACTGTGCAGCGAGCACAACGTGCTGATGATCGCCGACGAGATCCAGTCGGGGCTGGCCCGCACCGGCTACACCTTCGCCTGCGACCGGTGGGGCGTCGTGCCGGACATCTACCTGCTGGGCAAGGCGCTGGGCGGCGGCGTGGTGCCCCTGTCCGCGGTCGTCGCCGACCGCGACATCCTCGGCGTGCTGCGCCCCGGCGAACACGGCTCGACCTTCGGCGGCAACCCACTCGCGGCGGCGATCGGCACCACGGTCGTCTCGATGCTGGCGCGCGGCGAATTCCAGGCCCGGTCGGCCCAATTGGGTGCGCACCTGCACCGCCAGCTGCGGGGGCTGATCGGTGACGGTGTGATCGCGGTGCGCGGCCTCGGGCTGTGGGCCGGCGTCGACATCGAACCCACGCTGGGCACCGGCAAGGAAATGAGCCTGCGGCTCGCCCGGCGCGGCGTCCTGGTGAAGGACACCCACGGCTCGACGCTGCGATTCGCGCCGCCGCTGGTGATCACCCGCCAGGAGATCGACTGGGCGATTGACCAGTTCGCTGCGGCGTTGCGGGAGGCTCGCGCATAATCAGCTGATCCACGCGACAGGGGGCGCACGTGCCATCCAGCTCGATCAGCCTGACGGACCAAATGCTGCGGCGCCGTCCCGTCGTCGGCGCCCACGCCGCCCGCGGGGTCGCGGATCACCTCAAGCGCAGCATCGGCACGTTCCAGCTCACCATGTTCGGGGTCGGCTCCACGATCGGCACCGGCATCTTCTTCGTCATGTCCCAGGCGGTGCCCGAGGCCGGCCCCGGCGTGATCGTCTCGTTTCTCATCGCGGGCATCGCCGCCGGGCTGGCGGCCATCTGCTACGCCGAATTGGCCGCGGCGGTGCCGGTTTCGGGGTCGGCCTATTCCTACGCGTACACCACGCTTGGCGAGGCCGTCGCGATGGGCGTCGCGGCGTGCCTGCTGCTGGAGTACGGGGTGTCAACGGCCGCCGTCTCGGTCACCTGGAGCGGCTACCTGAACAAGCTGCTGCACAACGTGTTCGGATTCCAACTGCCGCACGCGCTGTCGGCGGCGCCCTGGGACTCGCAACCGGGCGTCGTGAACCTGCCGGCGATCATCCTGATCGTGATGTGCGCGCTGCTGCTGGTCCGCGGTGCCAGCGAGTCGGCCAAGGTCAACACCGTCATGGTGCTCACCAAGCTCGGCGTGCTGATCATGTTCGTCATCCTGGCGTTCACGGCCTTCGACCTCGGCCGGCTCAAGGACTTCGCCCCGTTCGGCGTCGCCGGCATCGGCTCGGCGGCCGGCACCATCTTCTTCTCGTACATCGGCCTCGACGCGGTCTCGACGGCCGGTGACGAGGTGAAGGATCCGCAGAAGACCATGCCGCGCGCCATCCTCGCGGCGCTGGCGACCGTCACCACCGTGTACGTCCTCGTCGCGCTGGCCGCGCTCGGCACCCAGTCGTGGCGCGACTTCGCCGCCCAGCAGGAGGCGGGGCTGGCGACGATCCTCGACAACGTCACCCACGGCCGTTGGGCCAGCACGATTCTGGCCGCTGGCGCCGTCATGTCGATCTTCTCGGTCACGTTGGTGACGATGTACGGCATGACGCGCATCCTGTTCGCCATGGGCCGCGACGGGCTGCTGCCGTCGCGGTTCGCCACGGTGAATGCGCGCACCATGACCCCGGTGAGTAACACGGTGATCGTCGCGGCGGCCGCGGGGTGCCTGGCCGCCTTTGTGCCGCTCGACAAGCTGACCGACATGGTGTCCATCGGCACCCTGACGGCGTTCATCGTCGTCTCCGTCGGCGTCATCATCCTGCGCGTGCGCGAACCCGACCTGCCGCGGGCGTTCAAGGTGCCGGGTTACCCTGTCACGCCGGCGCTTTCGGTGCTGGCGTGCGGCTACATCCTGGTCAGCCTGCACTGGTACACCTGGATCGCGTTCTCCGGGTGGATCGCGGTGGCGCTGATCTTTTACTTCGTCTGGGGCCGCCACCACAGCGCCCTCAACGAGGAAACACCGTGACCGTGGTCGCCGGGTACCGGGCGGGCGAAGTCGGCCTGTCGGGGCTACACCTGGCCGTCCGCGTTGCCCGGACGCTCGGGACGTCGCTCACCGTGGCGACCATCGTGCCCAAGCCGTGGCTGACACCGTCACTGGCCCGCGTCGACGCCGAATACGAGCAGTGGGCCCAGCATTTGGCGACGGACTCGGCGGAGGAGGCCGCGCGGTTCCTGCACGACCTGTGCGACGGGATCGACGTCACCTACCTGCATCGCGCACACCGCTCGGTGTCGTCGGGACTGATCGAGGTGGTCGAGGAAGTCGGCGGCGAAGTCGTCGTGCTGGGGTCGCTGCCTAGCGGGGGACCGGGCCTGGTCGTCATCGGTACCACCGCCGACTGGCTGCTGCACGCGTCGCCGGTGCCGGTGGCCATCAGCCCCCGCGGATATCGCGCGCACACAGGCGGATTGACACGGGTCACGTGCGCGTACGCCGCCACCCCCGACGCGGTCGAGGTGGTGCGGCGCTGTGCCGAGACCGCCCAGCGATTCGGGGTGCCGCTGCGGGTGATGACGTTCGCCGTCCGCGGCAAGACGATGTATCCCCCCGAGGTCGGGTTGGACGTCGAGGACGATATCCTCGAGGCGTGGGCGGCGCAGGCGCGCGAGATCCTGGCGGGCCTGAAGACCGACGGGGTGGTCGGCGAAGACGTTGCGCTGCAAGTGGTTACCGGCCACGACTGGAACGAGGCGCTGGGCAAGGCGGACTGGCACGACGGCGACATCCTGGCGCTGGGGACCCGACCGCGCGACGAAATCCGCCGCGTGTTCCTCGGTTCCCGCAGCGCCAAGATCATCCGCGAGAGCCCGGTGCCGGTGCTGGTGCTGCCCGGCTAGCGGTGCATGGCGCCGAGCGTCACGCCAGCGTGGCGCTCGCGGTCGACCGTCACGCCAGCGTGACGCTCACGGAGACTCGGCTCACGGGCACTAGCGCGGCACCTGGACCAGCGGCTGGCCGCCGATCTGGCCCCAGCACCCGGCCGGGTCGCGGCCGTTCTTCACCTGATCGTTGAGGCAGTTGAAGATCGCGATCCGCAGATCCGGTGGGGGCTGGTTGGCGCGCTGCTCGGCGGCCAACCGGTTCTGCTCCGCGGTCTTGACGTCCTGTTGGGCGTTGATCGTTTCCTGAACCTTCTGGTTGTAGGCGTCGATGCGTTGCTGGGTGGGCTGGTCGTAGAAGATCCGCGGGATCCGCACGTCAAGGATCTCGATCTCGGTGCCCACCGCGTCCTGCAGATCCTTCTTGACCTGCGCGGCCATCGCGGGCAAGTCCGCGCCCTGGGCCGGCGCGGTCATCTGCGCCGACGCGCCCGGCGCGTTCGCCGCCGCCGCCAACATGACCTGCGGGTTGAACGTGGCGAACACCTTCGACAACGCCACCTGCGCCTGCCGGTCCACCAACTGCTCCTTGATGGTCTGGAATACGTTGGCGCCGCCGTAATCCTGGAACAGCTTCGGGGCCGCGCCCTCGCGCAGCCGCCAGTTCAGGTTCTCGTCCACGTAGGCGTTGGAGTTGTTGGCCAGCCGCACATTGATCGCGGCCGGGTTGTTGTTGGCGCCCCTGCCCTGGCTGGCGTCGTCGAAGCTGTTCGACTCGAACGCCTGCAACTGGATCGCCTCCGACAGCTCACTCACCTTGCGCCACGGCGCATGCCACACGATCCCGGCGCCGTGCACACCTACCGGCTTGCCGAACTCGGTGATGATGCCGACGTTGCGCGTGTCCACCCGGTCATAGGCGCTGATGAGCGTGAACACCACGGCGAACAACGCGGCCGCCGCGGTGATGCCCCACCAGGTCGACCTCGATCCCGTGCCGAGGAACAGGCTCGCGACGAAAGCCACGGCCGCCACCAGGAAAAACAGGATCGCAATAATCCACCACCCGGGCATGACATCCTCTCCTTGTTGCAGGTCGCGTCAGCGTACCGCCCGTCGTCGGGCCTGTGAACGCTTTCGCGGGACTGGCGGTCAGCGCTGCGCGGCGGCGTTGGCCGCGGCCTGAGCCTTCCGCAGGGTGGCGGCGACATCGCCTCGACCCAAGAACATTTCGTCGAAATAGCTCTGCAGGGCGGTGTACCCCGCGGCGAAGCCGGCGCCGCCCGGCGCGGGAATGCGCGGACCCTTCAGCACGGAGAAGAACGGCCGGACGTCGATGCCCTCGGTGGCCCAGTGGTCGAAGTAGACCGGCTGAGCCGACAGCACCGCGGGAATGGCGGCGCCGTCGCGGCCCAGGTAGGCGTTGCCCTCGCGGCTGCCCATCCAGGCCAGCACCTGGCGCACTGCATCCGGGTGCTTGGTTGCCGAATTGCCCGCCGCGGCAATGCCGTTGGTGACACTCACACGGCCGATGGGACCCGCCGGCATCATCGCCACACCCCAGCGGAAGCGCGCATCGCGGGCGACCGGTTTCAGGTTGTAGGTGCCGGACTGGAAGAGCGCCATCTTGCCGGCTAGAAACTGGTTGCGGGAGAAGTCGCCGTTGTCGTTGGTGTCGGAGGCCGGCGGCGCGACGTGATCGTCGTTGATGAGACGGACCAGATACCGGAAGGCGGACACCGCCGCTGGGTTGTCGAAGGCGAACTCGTCGCCGCGCTGGAACACCCCACCCGCCGAGCCGATGTAGTTCAGGTAGATGCCCTGGGGGTCGTTGGCCGCGTTGTATCCCCACTGCCGGACCCGTCCGGCGTCGAAACGCGCTGTGCCCGCGGCATTTCCGTCGGCGTCGAGGGTCAGCCGGGACAGCAGGGGGCGCAGCGTGTCGCCGTCGCCGTTGGGGTTCCATCGCAAGTCGTCGAGTCGGGCGGGATCGACTCCGGCCGCCGCGAGCAGGTCCGCGTTGTAATACAGCGCGATCCCGCCGTCGGTCAGCTGCGGCACACCCCACAGCACGCCGTCGCGGGTGAACTGCTCCACCACCGCCGGATCCCAATCGGCCTTGGCATCCGGGCCCAGCATCTGGCCGACGTCGAGCAACCGGCCGTCGTCGGCGTAGGCGGCGAGGTACGCGTTGGACACCCAGAAGATGTCGTCGGCGCTGCCGCCCGCGACGTCGGTGCGCAGCGTGTTGAAGTACGTCGAATACGCGACGATGTTGGTGCGGACCTCGATATCGTGGTGCGTGCGGTTGAACTCCGCGAACGACTGCTGATACGCCGCGGCGATCTGGTCGGCCCAGACGCGCACCTTGACGACGATCTTGCCGCCGTGGGGTTCGGCGGAGTTGTCCAACAGCACGGCCATCGCGGCCAGCAACGCCGCCACCAGCCCTAGCGCCCCGACGACGAGGGTCGAAGACCGGGGCCTGGTCATTTGAGCCCCGAGACGACGATCGACGCGACGATGTGGCGTTGGAAGCCGATGAACAGCGTGATCAGCGGGACGATCGCCAGCGTCGTCGCCGCCATCACCAACGTCCACTGGGAGTTGAACCGCGACTGGAGATCTGCCGTCGCCACGGTGAGCACCCGCCACTTGTGCCCACTGGTGATCACCAGCGGCCACATGAAGTTGTTCCATTGCGAGACCACCGTGATCAACGTCAACGCGGCCAGCACGGGACGGCTGGCGGGGACCACCACGTGCACGATCACGTCAAGGGTGTTGGCCCCGTCGAGGCGCGCGGCGTTGATCAAGTCGTTCGGGATGATGCGAAAGTGCTCGCGCAGCAGGAAAATCGCGTACGGCGAACCGAACATGAACGGCAGCACCAACGCCCAGAACGTGTTGCGCAGGCCCAGCTGCGCCATCATCAGATACATCGGCACCACCGTGACCGTTGCCGGCACCATCAGCGTGGCGATGTAGACCCAGAACAGCGCGTCGCGCCCGGGGAAATGCAAGCGCGCGAACGCGTATCCGGCCAGTACCGAAAACGTCAGCTGGCCCACCAGGATCACCGCCGTCATCAGCGCGGTCACCGCCGCCGCCCGGCCGAACCCGGCGCCGCCCAGGTCGGAGTAGTTGGCCAGCGTGGGCGGCCGCGGCAGTTGCAGCGGCGTGCCGGTGGCGAACTGGTGCGCCGAGGTGAAAGAGGTCAGCAACCCAAGTGCGAACGGCGCCAACGTGATCAGCGCGCCCAGGGTGAGCCCGGCGTAGATCGCGACGTTGAAGAGGCGGCTAGACGAGGTCATAGCTGATCCGCCGCCGGAAGTAGAGGTGCTGCACGACGGTGACTCCGATCAGGATGACGAACAGCACCACCGCCATCACCGACGCCCGCCCGATCGCCGCCGACCCAAAGGCCTCGGCGTAGATGCGATGCGCCACCAGGTCCGTGCTGTTGCCCGGGCCCCCGCCGGTCAGGGCGTAGACCATGTCGAAAACCTGTGCGGTGCTGACGATCCCGGTCACCAGGACGAAAAACATCGTCGGACGCAGCATGGGCAGGGTGATGCGCCAGAACCGCTGCCACGCGTTGGCGCCGTCGGTGCGCGCGGCCGCGTGGATGTCGTCGGGAATGGCCAACAGGCCCGCCAGGAACGACAGCGAGACGTACCCGACGTTGGTCCACACCACGACGGCCGACACCAGCGGCAGCGCGAAGCTGGGGTCGGAGAGCCACCCGATGCTGTGGCCCAGTACGGCGCTGACGGCGCCGTCGGTGGGGGCCAGGATCCAGCGCCAGAGCACCGCGATCGCCAGCGGTGCGCAGATCCAGGGCAGCACGTACACCGTGCGGAACAGCCCGGTCCCGGGGAGTTGGCGGGCGAGCATGGAGGCGGCCAGCAGCCCGAGGATCGTCTGCGCGGGAACCACGATCGCGACGAAGACGGCGGTGACGAGCAGGGAGTTGGCGAAGCCGGAATCGGTCAGCACCGACCGCCAGTTGGCCAGGCCCACGTAGCGCAGCGGGCCCAGCAGGTCCCACCGGTAGAGGCTGAGCCAGATCACCACGAGGATGGGCAGCAACAGAAAGGCGAGCACACCGAACAGGCTGGGTGCCAGCAGCGCGTAGCCCAGCGCGGTGGATCGAGGCTGTTTCCTCAGCACGGCGCTGGCCATGCAGGTAATTAAAGCGGGCGCTGCCGTCGTTCGGGGCGAGCGGTCGTTACGGTGGTGCGGTGACTTCGAACCGGGGGATCGATCCCGACTTCCTGGACCTGCCGCGCCACGAGCTCGCCGAAGCGGCGCTGTCGGCGGCCAAATCGGCCGGGGCCAGCCACGCCGACCTGCGGCTTCACCGTCTGAGCAGCGAAATCATCCAGCTGCGCGACGGCGAACTGGAGACCGCGGTCGTCAGCCGCGAGGTGGGCCTGGCGGTGCGGGTGATCGTCGACGGCACCTGGGGATTCGCCTCCCACGCGGAGTTGGCGCCCGCCGTCGCGGCCGAGACCGCGCGCCGCGCCGTGCACGTGGCCACCACGCTGGCGATGCTGAACAAAGAGCGCGTCGAGCTCGCCGAGGAGCCCGTGTACACCGATGCCATTTGGGTGTCGAACTACCGGATCGACCCGTTCGAGATTCCCGGCCCCGACAAGATCGCGGTGCTGGAGGAGTACTCCGGGCGCCTGCTGGGCGCCGACGGCATCGACCACGTGTCTGCGGGCCTGACCGCCGTCAAGGAGCAGACGTTCTACGCCGACACCTTCGGATCGTCGATCACCCAGCAGCGGGTGCGGGTGCTGCCGTCGCTGGAGGCGGTGACCGTCGACGCCGCTGCCGGCAGCTTCGACTCGATGCGCACGCTGGCCCCGCCAATGGGACGCGGCTGGGAAGCGCTGGCGGGCGACGACGTGTGGAACTGGACCGACGAGCTGGCGCAGCTGCCGTCGCTGCTGGCCGAGAAGGTCAAGGCGCCCAGCGTCACCGCGGGGCCAACGGATTTGGTGATCGACCCCACCAACCTGTGGCTGACCATCCACGAATCCATCGGCCACGCAACCGAATACGACCGCGCGATCGGCTACGAGGCCGCCTACGCCGGGACGTCGTTCGCCACCCCCGACAAGCTCGGCACCATGCGCTACGGCTCCCCGGTGATGAACGTGACCGCCGACCGCACCGTCGAACACGGCCTGGCCAGCATCGGTTACGACGACGAGGGGGTGGCCGCGCAGAGCTGGGACCTGGTGCGCGACGGCATCTTCGTCGGCTACCAACTCGACCGGGTGTTCGCCCCGCGGCTGGGGCAGCCGCGCTCCAACGGGTGCTCGTACGCCGACTCGCCGCATCACGTGCCCATCCAGCGGATGGCCAACGTGTCGCTGCAGCCGGCTCCCGAGGACATCAGCACCGCCGATTTGATCGGCCGCGTCGAGGACGGCATCTACATCGTCGGCGACAAGTCGTGGTCAATCGACATGCAGCGCTACAACTTTCAGTTCACCGGGCAGCGGTTCTTCCGCATCCGCGACGGACGGCTGGACGGCCAGCTGCGTGACGTCGCCTACCAGGCGACGACCACCGATTTCTGGAATTCCATGGAAGCCGTGGGCGGCGCGTCGACCTGGCGGCTGGGCGGCGCGTTCAACTGTGGCAAGGCGCAGCCGGGGCAGGTCGCCCCGGTGAGCCACGGCTGTCCGTCGGCGCTGTTCCGTGGCGTCAACGTGCTCAACACGGTCAGCGAGGGCGCCCGATGATCACCCCGCAGCACGTCGTCAACATCGTTCTGGACGAGGCAGCCAAGCTCGGCGGCGCCAGCGAGACCATGGTGCTGGTCACCGACAGGGTCGAGGCCACGCTGCGCTGGGCGGGCAATTCCATGACCACCAACGGGGTTTCGCTCAGCCGCAGCATCGCCGTGATTTCCATAGTGCGGCAGGGCGACAGCGCGCACATCGGCACCGTGGTCTCCGCCGAGGTGGACCCGCGGGTGATTCCGGGACTGGTCGCCGCGTCCCAGGAGGCCGCCCGCTCGGCGCCGGAGGCCGGTGATGCCGCGCCGCTGCTCGCCGATAGCGGGGTGCCCGCCGATTGGGACGCACCGGTGCCGGGCACCGGGCCCCTGGTGTTCTCCGACGTCGCCGACTCGCTGAGCCGGGGCTTCCTCGGCGCCGATCGGTTGTACGGCTTTGCGCACCACAGTGTTTCGACGACATTCCTCGCGTCGTCGACCGGCCTGCGCCGGCGCTACACCCAGCCCACCGGCGCGCTGGAGATCAACGCCAAACGCGGCGACGCCAGCGCCTGGGCGGGCATCGGCACCGCCGACTTCGTCGATCTGCCCACCGATTCGCTGCTCGAGCAACTCTCGACGAGGCTTGATTGGGCCAAGCGCAGCGTCGCCCTGCCCGCCGGCCGCTACGAAACGATCATGCCGCCGTCGACGGTCGCCGACATGATGATCTACCTGGCCTGGTCGATGGCCGGCCGCGGCGCGCAGGAGGGACGCACGGCGTTGTCCGCACCCGGCGGAGGGACGCGGGTGGGGGAGCGGCTCACCGATCTGCCGCTCACCCTGTTCTCCGACCCGATGGCACCGGGGCTGGCGTGCACCCCGTTCGTCGCGGTGAGTGCCTCCTCGGAGACGATGTCGGTGTTCGACAACGGCATGGAGATCGCCCAGGTGGACTGGATCCGCAACGGCGTCATCAACGCGCTGGCCTACCCACGGGCCACGGCCGAGAAATTCGACGCCACGGTCGCGGTCGCCGCCGACAACCTGGTGATGACCGGCGGGTCGGCGGAGCAAGCCGACATGATCGCGGCCACCGAGCGCGGGCTGCTGTTGACCACCCTGTGGTACATCCGGGAGGTCGATCCGACCACGCTGCTGCTCACCGGGCTCACCCGCGACGGCGTCTACCTGATCGAGGACGGCGAGGTGACCGCGGCGGTCAACAACTTCCGGTTCAACGAGAGCCCGCTGGACCTGCTGCGGCGGGCCAGCGAGGCGGGGGTGAGCGAAAAGACGCTGCCGCGAGAATGGGGTGACTGGGCGACCCGGGCGGCCATGCCGTCGCTGCGGATACCGGATTTCTATATGTCTTCGGTGAGCCAAGCGCAGTAGCGTGTGACAAATGCTGACGCGGTTGGTGGCCCTGTGCCCGGGCGATGGGCGCATGACGGGCCTGGTGCGGCGGGTGTGCGCGCAGACGTTGTCGCTGCCGCCGTTGCCCGCCGCGGTCGAGGTTGAGGGGCCGGAGTCGGAGGCCGAAGTCGCGGTTGCCGAGTTCGCCGAGCAGTTCAGCGCCGACGTCTCGGCGATCACCGGCGAGCAGCGGTCGCGATTATGGAAACAATTGGGCGACCGCACGTTTGACGCCGTCGTGCAGATGTACATAGCCGACTTCGTTCCGCGGGTGCGGGCCGGGCTGGAGGCGTTGGGCGTCGGTACGGAACACCTGGGCTGGGTGAACGGGCCGATCAAGTGGGACCGCGCCACCGAGCCGTCGGATCTGGTGTTCAACGAGTTCCTGCCCGCCGTGGCCCGGATGCGCGCGCTGGACCCGGTCACCTCCGAGCTGGTCCGGCTGCGGGGCGCCGCGCAGCACAACTGCCGCCTGTGTAAATCACTGCGCGAGAGCACCGCGCTGGACGCCGGGGGATCGGAGTCGCTGTACGGCGACATCGAGCGCTACGAGGACTCGCCGGTGTTGGCCCCGCGCGCTAAGGCAGCGCTGCGCTATACCGATGGGTTAATTTGGACGCCTGCGCACCTCGTCGCCGACGTTGCCGCCGAGGTGCGCTCCGGGTTTTCCGAGGCCGAGGCCGTCGAGCTCACCTTCGACGTCATGCGCAATGCCAGCAATAAAGTCGCGGTGTCGCTGGGCGCCGACGCCCCGCGGGTGGAGCAGGGGACCGAGCAGTACTTGCTCGACGCGGACGGGCAGACGGTCTTCAGCTGACGGCCGACATGCGGGCGATGTGCCGTGGCATGCACGGCACCTCGGTGGGCGGAGCTGCGGTCTAGCCGCCGCCTCCGCCGCCGGCGCCGGCTTCGCCAACGTTGTAGTAGTCGATGTCGTTGGGGTCGGCGCTGATCGTGGTCGTGGCCGGGTGCGTTGCCTCGGTGATCGCCACCACGGGTGCCGCAGCCATGGCCGCGATGGCGAGCGCCGCGAAGGCGGCTCGCGCGCCAAGGCGCCGGGGACAGTCGGCCGTAGTTCTGCTCATTCGCAATTTCCTCTCAGGCTTCTTTGACTGTTGGTAATGCGCGCATTAATCGGAGTGTGCGCCCGGGAATCACCACCAAGCGCCCAACAAGGTAACGGGGAAGTTAAGTAAAAATACTCTTTTGTTTCAATCAGCTGGCCGTGAAGTAAATCGCTATTGGCTTGCAGGGCGGTGGATCTAAGCGCGACATTTGAGCGTAAGTCGTTGGGCTGCAATGGAAGCAGCAGGGGAGCCCGTCATCGAGGCGAATCCAAGGATCACCCGCAGCCGATGCAAGCCCCGCGCGACATAGGACCGCCTGTGACCTGCGCGAAGGCGCCGCAGCATCGACGGGAGTTCGCGAGTGCGGCATCGCGTTAAGTTCGCGTTAGCATCACAAAAACCGCGCGATTGAGCCGTTCTTACAACTCGATTGGTAAATTGTTTCCGGCCGGCCCAGCTGGTGTGATCCGCAATTCAAGCAGTCAGAGCCGCTGACACACAAGCCGTTTGGACTTCAATCAGGGGTCGTTTCTGGCCCGCAACGGCGCCCCATGTTCGGCGTCGATGGTCGGACGGCGCCGATAGTCGCGATTCGCAGGCGTGCTAAGCGCCTTTGCTGCGGCGCGACCGGCCCGGGGGCACTGCTTTGTGCCCGCAAACACGCGGCGGCTCACCTTGCCAACCACCCCGATGTGAGCGCGCCGAAACAGTTCGCAACAATTGGCGGCCCCGATGGCGGCTCACCGGCGACGACTGCAGCGCCCGCTGGCGCGTGAGGCACACACCGCCGCTGGGCAGCTAGGAGGAGCGCTAGGGTGATGCTCGCACCCCAACTAGACCGGGGGCGGTAGCTCAGTTGGTTAGAGCCGCGGACTCATAATCCGTTGGTCGCGGGTTCGAGCCCCGCCCGCCCCACAATCCATTTGTCCAGCTAGTGGGCCTGCTCATGCGTCTTATGGCGCGGGGGGCGACAGCCACAGCGGCCGTACGTCCACATCACGTCCACACCCGGACCACGCCATGACATTTGTCAGCAGCTTGGCCAACCTGGCGTGTATTCTGAAGGCGGTCCCACATGCACCGAATGCAGGCAAGCCGTACCAGGCAGCAACGCATCGCTAACCGGGACAGATCCCTGTCGTTCTCGGGCGGCAGGTCAGAGGCCAGGGAGCCCAAAACGCAGTTATCCACCCAAGCTTGGTTTCCCGAGACAACCAGGGCTCTTGGTTGGAGGCTGTACTTGCTTTCCATCTGGTATGTCGCCATTGCGATCACGGTGCCTTTATTGGCCTTCATCTCATGGTTGTGTTTCTGCGCTTGGGTCATCAAGAAGGACCCAGCGCACGCAGCGTCAAACATCAGGGCGACGGGCAGTTTCTACCCGCTGAGGCTTCCCCGGCGTGGATTGCCGTCGCGCAAGTAGCCTGTCAAGGGCGAGTGAGCTTCCCGCGCACGCTTTAACATGCGGCGAAACGTCAGTAGAGTCGCGCAGCGTGGCGCCCTTGACCTCGATGCCAGCCCTCGTCTTGCCGGTAGACGAGATGCACGACCTCGGCCAGAAGTGGTTAGCCGACCAGGCCTTCAACAAGAAGGACGGTATGGACTTCGGCTCGCTGATTGACCTTGCCGTGGGCACCGCTTTGGCGGTCATGCTCGGCGACATACCGCTAGTGACCCCGAGCGCAACTGCCCTACAGCCAAGTCAGCCGGACTGCGTTGAAGTCGGACCTGTCCGGATTGTCGGCGGCGTTCGACCCCAGAACTTTGATGTCGGTTACCGGCCGGACGGCGTACGCGTTGCCTTTGATAGCAAGACTTTGAACGACAACAAGAGCGTCGGCAAGAACTGGCAAAACATGATCAACGACCTAGCAACGGAAGCAACGACGGTGCACAGCCGGTTTCCAAGTGCTGTTGTTGGATTCATCGTGGCTATGCCGACCCCATGCTTGCCGCCGGGAGCACGCACCAACGCGATCGTGGGAACCCTTACTCGACTAGGTGGCCGGAAGCTTGTGGATGAACCGGAACACCGCGCGGAGGCTATGAGCTTCATTTCATGGGATCCTGCGACCGGCCTTATCGACGCGAATCTCCCGGACCCTAAGAGCCCACTTCGAATTGAACGGTTCAGCGATGACCTTGGGAGTGCCTACTACGAACGCTTCCAGGGTCTGCCGCCGCATGCGACCTAGCCCGTCGGCCGAAGACGCGCCGCGTCAAAAGCCTGGCCATGTCGGACCCGACACCGATACTTGTCGGCATGGCGATGTACCCGGCTAAAGCGGCGGCCAATACCGACAAGGTGCGGGGTGGTTACTACACCCCCGAGCCGGTCGCTCAGTTCCTTGCCGAATGGGTGGCGAAGGCTGGCAGCAAACTTCTAGAGCCTTCTTGCGGTGACGGCAGAGTGCTCCGGGAGTTGTCACGGTGGAGCGAGCAGGCCCGTGGGGTCGAGCTTGTGAGCGATGAAGCGGCGAAGGCGCGTCAGTTCGCACCTGTAGTGACTAAGAGCCTCTTTGACTGGCTCACTGGGGCCCAGCGGGGGCGATGGGATGGAGTTGCGGGCAACCCACCGTACATCCGGTTTGGCAACTGGCGACCCGACGAACGAGAGCCTGCCCTGAGGTTAATGCGAGAGGAAGGGCTCAACCCCACCAAGCTGACAAACGCATGGGTGCCATGCGTCGTCGCCAGCACTGTCGCGGCGCGCGAGGGCGGAAGAGTTGGACTTGTTCTGCCCGCCGAGCTTCTCCAAGTGTCGTACGCGGCACAGCTCCGTGACTTCCTGTTGGCGCGTTTCTCCGCGATCACCCTTATCACGTTTGAACGCTTACTCTTTGATGGCGTCACTCAGGAGGTGGTGTTATTCCTAGGGGTTAAGGGCGCCGGCCCGACCGAGATGCGTACAGTGCACCTCAAAGACGCGAGTGGCTTAAGTAGAGTAAGTCTAGATGGGCCTGCTGCCCCAACATTGATGCACGATCACGAGAAGTGGACGAAGTACTTCCTCAAACCCCGTCAAATTCAGTTACTACGAAAGTTGAAGATTTCACCCGACCTGAAAACTGTTGGGAGCCTAGGCTCCGTTGACGTTGGCATAGTCACCGGGAGGAACAGTTTCTTCACATTTTCTGATGCTGATGCCCGCTCGCTACGCCTCAAGCGCTATTGCGTGCCCCTCGTATCCCGCAGCGCTCAGCTGACGGGGTTGATTTATGACGCCACATGCCGGGAAAGTGATCTATTAAGCGGCCTTCGGACCTGGCTCTTAGACGCACCTGCGCAATTCGCTGATCCAAACTTGAAGCGTCACATCAGTTCTGGCGAGTCCGAGGGGGTCCATCTCGGATACAAGTGTTCCCTCCGCAGGCCCTGGTGGACGACGCCCTCGATGTGGCGTCCAGACATCTTCATGCTTCGCCAGATACACGCTGCTCCGCGAATGACGGTTAACGCGGCAGAGGCCACGAGCACCGACACAGTCCATCGCGTCCGAGTGGAACCCGGGGTTGACCCAGTAGCCCTGAGCACCGCCTTCCATAACAGCGCTACATTCGCTTTCTCAGAGATTCTCGGTCGCAGTTACGGCGGCGGCATTCTCGAACTAGAGCCGAGGGAGGCCGAGCTCCTACCCGTTCCGCCGCCCGAATTGGCGACAGTGGACTTGGCCACAGATGTGGACCTGTTGCTGAAAGCGGGCGAAGTTTTGAAGGCTGTCGATCTTGTCGACCGCCACATCCTCATCGACGGCCTTGGATGGTCTCCGAAACAAGTCTCTGAGTGCCAGACAGCATGGTTGGCGCTGAGGGACCGACGACTGGGTCGCAGACAACTGAATTGATGGAGAACGAGCGTTGGGCTAGCGCTTGCACAACCAGATTGGTATTGGTGGCGCGCCAACCTACTCGACGCCCCGGCTCTCCCAGTCGCCGAAGTTGGTCCCTTCCGCAGTAATCCAGTGACGACGGCCATTGCAGGACGTTCCCAGTGCGATCGCACCGGCAGTCGATGGGGAAGGAAAGACGATGTTTCGGGTCACTCGGCCCTTTCCAGCCTCAACCGCGATGGCACCGCTTGCGACAAGTTGCTCGTGCTGAGCTCGGTAGGACGCATAGGCCTTTAGGGTGCTCGCGGCCTTACCGACCGCACCCCAAGACGGTACGACGTATGAGCCAGCGAGCATGGTGAACTCCCCGTCGATCTGTTGCGCCCTAGCGTCAACGCCGCGCTTCAAATGCTCCAGCCGGAAGATCGGTGATGTGGCCGCCTCGATGGGCGTGACAGCCACTGAAGAAGGTAGCGGTACACGGATTGCGTTCACTCCAAGCACAGGCAATACAATTTGCAGCTGCGAGATGAAGTAGTCCATATCTGATGCATCGGCTTCGGGCAGTGCCGGGGCGGCGGGCGTATTGCCGTTCTCCAAGCTGACCCGTCCCGCGCGTCTCGCCAACTCACACAGTCGGGATTCCAGATAACGTCCATGCGCTTTGGTGAGGTTTGCGTCCTTGGAGGTTATGACGACTACTCGATCCCAAAAATCCTTTTCGCGTTGGTGCTGGCGTAGTCGGTCGGCGACGATATCTCCCTCACCGATATAGCAGCGGGTGTTGCCGACCGCAGCTTCGTCATCACCTAGCAACAGATAGGCGCCAGTGCGCCTAGCCTCATCGCGACTGAGAAGGTCTGCCAGATCTGATCGGGCTGCGGACAGGACGTGGCCGGTCCAGTTCGTGATTTCCGCAGTCGTCAGCCCACCGGGTGTCCCGTCGACTAGGAATAGCTTGATCTGCTTCCCGCTCATCGTTCCAGAGACCGCCTCCTGGTATCGCCTCTCACGAAAGCAACTTACGCTGTGTCGGTCTTTCGCAAGCCCAGACTCACGACGTTGCGTGGCGCGTCCGCAACTGGACGCGTAAACGCAGGTGCCGCCGTATCGTCCTCGCGGATGTAGTCCGCGTAGGTAGACAGTGTCAGAACGTAGCTGCTGTGCCCCAACCACTTGCTCACCTGCATGTAGTGCTCACCCGCGGATAGCGCCAGCGTGGCGAACGTGTGCCGCAAATCGTGGAAACGTACCGGCCCCAGGCCCAAAGCCTTGCAGGCGGGCTGAAAGTAGTTGTGGTACAGGTTGTCCACCACCATCGGCTTGGCCCAATCGAAATCGGCAATGTCCACAGCGGCCTTACCGGCGCGGGTGCGCTTGCCGGGGAACAGCGGCGCGTGCGCTATCCGCCTACAACCTTCGGCGTGGCCGGCAAACGGGTGAACTGTAGTCAGATAGTGCCTCAGGTCATCCGCCAGCCAGGGCGCTAGCGGCACTACGCGATCGCTCTTGGCCGTTTTCGGTGTTCCGTCGATCCAGCCACCTGCGGCCTTAGTCTTGGTGCGCCTAATGCGTACGGCCCCTACCGTGCCGGGAATATCCGATAGCGTCACGTCGCCAACCTGCAGGCCCTGAAGCTCAGCAGCGCGCACACCGGTGTAGGCGGCAAACGTAACAACTAGGCCGTACAGGCGGTTGTGGCGTTGGGTCGCGATGTAGTCCGCCACGGCGGCAACCTGCGCACCGGTAAGCGGTCGGTGGGCAAAAGGCGGCTTGCTGCCAGGGGCCGACCGGTTGGGTAGCCGTTTGGTGCTAGTGCGCCTAGTAGATAGGACCGGGTTGGCGGGTATGGCCTGATCCTTCAGCGCAGTGTCCAGGATGCGCTTGAGCGTTCCGACAATGTGCTTCACCGTTTTAGGGCTGCGAACAACCAGGGCGGGAGGGGGTTGTTTGCGCTTGGGCGTAGCCTTGCCGCGTGTAACGAAACTGCGCCGGTACGGCTGTAGCAGGCTAGCGCGCCAGCGCTCTACCTGCGCTGTGGTGATGGCCGCTACCGGCTTGCTACCGAACACCGGGGCGATGTGCGTTCGGTACAGCTTCTCGTAGCCTTGGATCGTAGTTGGGTCCACCGTGCCGGCAAGGCTGTCCAGGTACTGCCGGGCGTAAACCCCTAGCGGCGTATTGGCTTTGGCCTGCGCATCGCTGGGGTTGATGTGGCTAGCCGACTCAAGGGCGTTGTCCACCTTGCGGGCGTGGGCTTTGGCCTTACGCTCGGTCGGAAAAGTCTTGCCGGTGCTCTTATGCAACGGCTTTCCGTCAGCGTCTAGGGCAGGAGCGCCGAACTCGTCTCGCAGCGGCTCGCGCCACCGAACCTGATAGGAGACAACGGGGTTGCCGAACTTGTCCAGCTGTCCTGTGACGCGTTTGCGGATAGTGGCGCTCACGCTGTCACCTGTGCACTTGAAAGCAAGTTCGCCGCCTGTTGCCCCGCTAGCACCTTGGCAACAACGCTTGCGTACCACGCCTTGCCCTTATGGGCCGTAGGTACCTCGTCGGCGTTGAGGCCGCACGCTATCGCTCGGTAGGACCTACCGGCGTTGCGTTCGGACACGATGCGGGCCACAACCTCGTCGGGCAGCTTTGGCCTACGGCCTAGCTGGACACCCTCGGCCCGTTTGACGGCCAGGGCCTCTCTTGTGCGCTCGCTGATACGGTCACGCTCGAAGCGGGCCACCCCGGCGAACATGGTTAGCTGCATCTTGCCTATCGCCGTGCCGGTATCAATGTCTAAGTCGCCCAGCACCATTGCCCAGCCGTTTGGGTGTGCGTAGTCCTCGGCGATCTCCAACGCCACACGAGCGTTCCGGGCCAGTCTGTCTAGTTTGGACACGACTAATCGGTCGGCTTCGTTGTCTGCCAACGCCTTTAGGGCTATCCGAAGTGCCGGTCGTTGGGCGATGGCTTTAGCTCCGCTTACGCCCTCGTCCACATACTCAGCGACAAGCTGCAGATTTCGCGCTTTGGCTATGGCCGCGATGGCTTCTCGTTGCGCCGTAATCGACGCGCTCTGCTCGTCTGTCGAAACTCGTATGTAGGCAACGGCTTTGTTGCCGTCGCGTATGCCGGGGGCCGTCATTTCTCTCCTGTCTGTCCGGTGGCCTGTCCACCAAACGACCGTTTAGTGTACGGGACCGTTCACTGCGTCGCATCCCCTATGGTTAGGGCCTCAGGTAGCGCTTGTGCGGGCTCGGCAGGCCGCGCGTTTCGGCCAGCCGCCAGGCCAGCTCCAATGCCGCCTCGCCGGTCACATGACGCCCCTGGCGGTCGGAGCCGGTGCCGCCAGTGCCACCCTGCCCGCCGGACGGCGAACACCCTTCAACGTTGTCGCCAGCTTCGCCCCAAGTGCCTTTTCCTTGTGGGTTGGGTGGGTAACCCTCGCTGGCTTGGCAATCGGCCCGGCTTGCATACGTTCCCGCCCGGGTGGTTCGGGGTTGGGGTTGGCCTGGGTAGGCCCCGTCGCCTTGGGCAGGGCTATCGGCCGGCAAGCCCCTGGCGGCCCTAGATTCCTCGCGGGTGGCGGTTGAGATGCCCTCGTACATGATCTCTTCCCAGGGTGCCGCTTCGCCGGTACCAACGGCTATCGCTTGCACTGGCTTACCGAGCGTTCTGTCCACGATGCTGTTGGATGCGCCCAGTTGCACCTGCTCGCTGTCAGCCGTGATGGCAAGGGTGATCAATTGCCGCACAGCCTTTTCCGCCGCGTTCTCCAGTCTTGCTCTAGCAGCTGCCTTCACGTGCTTGGCGGCTCCACCATGCGCCCGGCAAACTGTTGCCCCGGCGATGGCAGGCCGTCGGCACCTGTGGCCGTCCCGGCTACTGTGCGCCCTGCAACGGTTCGCAGCCAATTCAGGACTCACCCAGGCCCACCACTCTTCGCTGTATTGAGGTGGCCGCCATGTCTGCAGGGCTGTGACTCTTGAAGGGTCACTGTCTGGCAGACTATCGCTCTCAACCACTTCCGCGTCGATAATCTCTTCGGGTTCGTTGCTGGCTTCGTTCGCGTAGTCGTTGCTACTCATCAGTTTTCCTTTCGGTTGGGGGCAGCCCGGTGCGTTCCGTTGTTACGAACCGTTCCGTTTCCGATTTTCCGAAACGGCGTTTGTGCTGCTCGGGGCATTTCGGAACGTTCGGAACAATCGGACAAACAACAGTTTTCGGAAAAGTCGGAAAGGGTTTCCTAGTCTTCCAGCGCAGTTTGGCGGCACCTAAACCTCCCTCGCCCAACTTTCGTCATGAGGCCAGCTTGCTCTAGGTAGCGCAGCAACTTGCCCGCCGTGTCGGGCGAAACCCCGACCTTGCCTGCGATCATCGGCGCCGTTACGTCCTCGCCCAACTCGTGCGCAATTTGTAGCACTTCAGCGGTTTTCGTACCGTCCGACGCAACTCCGCGTTTCTTTGGATCTAGTTGCAGCACGTCGCTAACGCGGCGGGAGCTGGTGCCGCAGATCGTGAATCGGACCGCTTCGGCGCTCCGGCCAGAGTCGGTTTCAACCTGCACCGGAACAAGCAGGTATTCCAAAGCCAGGTCTTCGGTTCCGGCGCTGTTTTTCTCTTGCGACATGACCCGCATGCCCTCGTCGGACTGGTGGTCTTTGGCGAAGGCGAACACACTGCGGGCAATTTCACCAAAAGCGCTGGAGCCGTTGATGGCTGCAACAATGTCCCCGCCGGGTGCTTTGACTAAGTGCACGATGCCGAAAACGACCCCGTTGATGGCTCTGGCGATACGTGCCCACGGCTCTACCACCTCACGGACCTCGTTGTTCTTGTTGATATCAACCTTGGAGCCGATGGCGCTCATCACCGGGTCAACAAACACGACAGTGATACGGCGTGCCAGGAGGTCTTTGGTTAGCGCCAGTTCGTCCTCGACGCTGGACAACCGAACTTCATTGCCGGCAATTTCGACACAGGGAAAATGCACATAGTTCATGTCTGCGCCGTGCGCCCGCAGACTGGGTTTGACCATGTACTCAACGGACTCTTCAGAAGCGATGTAGGCAACGTGCTGTGGTTTGCCGACGAAGCAACCCGGCATTGCCCCTAGGCTGTAGCCCGCCGCGAAGAATCGGGCCGCAGTGGATTTGCCCGCGCCAGGACGTCCTGCCAGCAACGCCAACGTAGCCAACTGGATACGGCCCCGACCGTCGTATTCCCAACCCCACTCGGGCACATCGTCGCGAACCTGGCTTGCGGTGCGCCATTTGATGATGCGCCCGTCGGCTTCCTCAAAAGGGTCGAAATCAGGCACGTGCCCGTTGAGCTCAAAGCCGTTGTTGCCCAGCCAGTCCTGCTCGCAGCCGCCCTCGTTGTCGGGGTGGACACCGGTCGGTCCCTCTGCTAGAACCATTTTCATCTCCAGGGCGAGGTTCCCGTTCAGTGGCGAAGACTTTCGGGGGCCTCGCTTTTCTCTGTACTACTGGCCTTCGCGCGGCCTATTCGGTTGTGTAGGTCGGTTCGGGCAAGGGGCACAAACTCAAGTGCGTTCCCCACCACTAGTCGTCACGCTGGCGCTCGTATGCCACTAGTTCGCGGTAGGCGGCAAGGTCGGCTTCGGTGACCTCCCCCCGTTCTATGGCCGCCAGCCAATACGGCGTCCAGCTGGGGTGCGGTATGCCTAGCCGGTACCACCTGTTGTTACGCCGGTCGCAGCCGCAGGGGTACAGCCACCACGGCGTGCGCTGTTTCGTGCGCTCCCAGGCCAACACTGCGTCGGCGTCGTAGCCGCCAGGCGGCTTGACCTGCCTAGGCACTATCCCGACACCTTGCAGCTGGAGATCCAAGCCTCGATGTCGCTCAGTGCGAAGTACACCCGATTGCCGATTTTGGTCCGCTTCAAAGGCCGTCTGCCGTAGTAGGCGGCCGTCTTCAGGGTCTTCGGTGTGACGTTGGTCAGGCCCAGCTGGTGAGCTACGGCAACCGCTTCTGTTGGGGTGTAGAACCGCTCGCCCTCCAAAGTCGAGGACACGGTACGAGTCATGCTGTTTCCCTTCGTGTTTGGGCCTCCGCGGGACGGCGGAATGCCTCAATTTTGCCCGTCGCGGATGGCCTTTGTCCACTGTGGCCGAGTTTGCTGGGCGCTCTGCGCATAGCCTCTGAACTGGTCAAACGCAGAAATCTAGGTTGCTAGTTAGATTTTTCTATCGCGCTGTGACGCCAATCCGCACCCGAAGGCGTTGAGCTGCAATGCAAGCCGTCTTTTGCCCCACCCAACGTAACTGGGATGCTCTGCGCAAGGGCGTGCAAAAACCACCCCACGGCGGGACTCTTCTAAACGGGCCACAAACGGACACAGGGGTTCCCAGCCAACACAATCCACAACCGTCTTTTGCTGCCGCGCTTAGGCTTCGGGCCAAAAGAGCCCGATTTGGCAGGGTTGCTCCTAACCTAGCGTTTGGCGGTTCGCTACGGCTAACGCGGCTTAGGACCCATCGGCTTTGTTAGCGCCCGAGCGTCGTTGGGCTCTACCTCGTGCAAGATGTAGCCGTGGGCGTAGTAGGGGCTAGCGGTGTTGTAGCAGTGCGCTACCCGGTGACCGTCGCCGCTGCCGATAGGGCACGTACAAAAGCCTCGCCCGCCCGGCACGTTGGGGTTGTACTCGCAGGCCTCTCTTGCCGCCACTTGGCGTCGCCACCCTTGATCGGCCTGCCGCGCCACAGGCGCAAACGACCGCCTGGCTAGCAGCTTGGTTTCCACCTGGCAGTAATTGCAATCCGTGCAGCCAGGGGCGGGTGGGTGCGTGCCGTGTGCGTGGTGGGCCCTGCAGTGAAAGCAGTAGTCCCGTCCAATGTGCCGCCCGTGAACGTGCTCGGTTTCGCAGCCGATACACCAAAACGCTAGTTGGCTACCGTTAGACGCAGGCCAGGCGTGGATCACCGGGTACCGCTGTAGCTCACGGTCCAAATCCCGAGCCAAAGCGTCAATTTGGTCGCGTTCAGCCACGGTAAACGCCACGTGCTCGCGGCCAACTGCTAAAGCCCCTGCCGCGTTGGCCGCTTCAAGCCGTTCCCAGGTTTCGTCCTTGTACATCACCTATTCCTCCCAGAGCTGAGGTGTTTCGCTAATGGCGTTGTGGTTGAGGTCGTTACGGGGCAAGAGCACACCCCGTCTTGGCGGCGAGAACACTACGTGTTCGGTGCGGCTAAGCTCGTCAGTTTCGGCGGCAAAGGGTTGGACTACAGATTCAAAAGGAGTTTGTGGTCATGGCAATATCGCACTGCGAGCCCTTTCTTGTTGCTGTTCAGGGCATTCCATCGCCCGGTGGGCATGATCATAGCCGACGTCGCCGGTCGCCGCAGCCCAGGTCAGGCACCCTAGACAGCCCAAAACCGCTGCGTCATAATGGTTCTCTAGACGCGGACGCATGAGCCGCTATTCTGCGCTAGGCGTAGGACCCACACTCCGATAGGCGTGCGACTGGGAACTTCCACACGAAAGGCGCAGGATATGTCTAGCGCTGCATTAGATGACCTTTTGACCCTTGCGCCGTTTGGCGCTGATGCCGGTATCAACACCGAAGGCGATGCCTTAGTACAGGTGCTCGCTGACGGAACAGACCTTAATGCGATTTGGTCTGAGCTTCGGGCGCTGTTGTCCACCTGGAACACCGAGCGCAGCGCCATCGCCCAATTGCTCGCCTACGACACCACCAACACCGCTGACGCAATACCGCAATCGGTGAGCGACGAAAGCTTCGAACCTGCCTCTGAATTCGGTGAGCCTACGAGCATTCGGGTCCCAAGCGAGTACCTTTTGCTCGGGTACACGTTAGAGGACTATGACCGCGCCACCCGTTTTACGTGGAAGGCGTTGCGGCGCATGACAGCTGAGCAGGTACGGTCGTCGGTGGATGCGGTGCTGGCAGCCGACAACAAGCTAATCAACGGCCTTATCATGAAGCGCCTGTTTGACAAGACGGCACAGGAAAATGAATGGGGCCACACCTGTTACGGTCTGTGGAACGGCGACGGCGTGGTGCCGCCCGCGTTTGCCGGCAAAACGTTCACCGCCGACCACACACACTATCTTTCTAGTGGCGCTACTACTGTGGACAGCGGCGACCTCGAGACCGCCTTCGACCACATCATCGAGCACGGCTACGCCCAGGACCTTCCAAGCCAGCTGCTTGTGTTTTGCCACCCCAACGAGGAGAAGGCTATCTCCAAGTTTCGCGCTGGCGTCCAGAACAACAACAACGCGCTGGCTAGCTATGACTTTGTGCCCAGCGCAGCCGCCGCGCCGTATTTACTGCCCATCGGACAGCAGATCCAAGGCACGCCCGTTGCCGGAAACTACAACGGCCTGGCGGTGCAAGGCTCTTACGGCCCCGGTCTGATCATCCGTAGCTACTACATTCCGCAGGGCTACCTTTTGGTTACGGCGGCTGCCGGACCCAACCATCCGGCCAACCCGGTGGGCCTGCGGCATCACGATAACGCTGCGTACCAAGGCCTTCGGCAAATCCCGGGGCGCGTTCCTGCGTACCCGTTGCAGGACAGCTTCTTTGCCCGCGCTGTGGGTACCGGTGTGCGGCATCGGGGCGCAGCGGTGGCGCTAAAACTTGGCACCGGGTCCTACACGGCTCCAACGATTCCGGTTTAGGAGGTTCGCAAGATGGCGCAGCACCCTACGGGCGAGGACATGCAGGGCTTGTCAATTGAGGAGCCCAGCGGCTTCCCCTACGGCGTTGCCGGACGTGCCGGCGACTGTCACGGCTACGGACCCAACGGTTTACCGGTTGAGTCGGAAATGTCGTGGGGTAATGGCCTGGTACCCAGCCAGCTACAAAACGCCGGTCCTCTGGACGGCGGCAGGTACCGGGGCACTGCACCCCGTGCAGGAAGCCGCATCGGCGTATCCAGGGACCCGAGGGGATAGCGGTGATGGTCTACAACTGAATAGGGTTGGGCTGCGCGGTGGGTTCGGTAGTGCTTTCCGCCCTTTCACGCTACCGAGTTCGCCTGCAGCGCCTATCTGTTAGCAGCCGTAGGACCGCCTTCCTTCCCTGCCGCGCTAACGGGCAGATCGGCCCCGCAGGTTAATTCCGGTTTCTGCGGGGTCGAACTGTCTACCCTTACAGGTTTTGAGCCAGGCCAGGACGCCAGGTTCGGCGCTTTTGCTCCGTCGACAAACCCTTTACCCGCACGTGCGGATCACGAGGGTCGTCTAGGTGATCCTCAACCGTGACAGTGGGATTTTCGACAACTTGCTCGGCCAGCCATTGCCGGATGATTTCAACCGACCGCTTGTGAATCTCAGTATGGGTGCTTGGGGTCAGCACCCAACCGCCGTCAGGTCTAAGTACCTTCACTGCTCTCAACCGTTCTTGGCCGCCTTCTTGAGCAGCTTGGCCAGGTGCCGCGCGTCTGCAGGCGTCAGAGAGATACCCGCCGCAGAACCATTATCGTGCCGTGCGTTGATCCATACCTGCTCACCCTCATCTTCCACCTGCAGAGGCAGCTTCACGAAGTCGAAGGAAGGCAGGCATTTGCCGTCACCGTCCTCGACGTAGATAACCCCTTCGGCGAGGGTAACCGTCATCATCGTTCCGGTCTCCTTACTGCTGCTAACACAAATCCGCCCGCCGTGAGCGGCTGCCCCCAAAGGTACGCACAGAATTAGCCACGTGCAACGTAGTCTGCTGTGCGCCAGTGCTATTGAGCGCGGAAGGTGTTTGCTGGCCGCCCGTCCATGCGTGTACTAACAACCAGAAACGCCGGAGCCTGCGGAAACGGGTTTTCTCGGGGTCCATATGCGCAAGCGTGCATGTTTGCCAGAACTGTAGAGCGCCTAGCAAAAGACACAAGTTCCGCGCTGGGGTGGGTTTTGGGCGGGGGCATCTTTAAGCACCCCCGTTGCGTAGGGCACCCGCAAAAGACGGGGCTGCGGAACGGGCAACTCGGACCTGGCGAGGTACCGAAGTGGAGGAAGGCGGGCCGTGTCCACACCACGTCCACATTCGCCCGGATAGGTCCCTGCCTGCGGCGTTTGCGAAGTTTGCGAGTAGTGGTCCGATTTTCAATCGGAAGGGTGCTCTGACTAGGGCTTTAGGGGCGAAATTGGGCCGCCGGAAAGGTTAGCAGCGGTTGCTAGAAGCGTAGACCGTCGGACTCATAATCCGTTGGTCGCGGGTTCGAGCCCCGCCCGCCCCACCGTAGAGGTGTATTACCTCGGCTGATGGTTGACATTTCTACTTCGGGTGATGGCTGACAGTGTTTCGGCTGATGCTTGACAGTTA
>NZ_LZKE01000252.1:0-29054 GCF_001672675.1 Mycobacterium sp. E2327 | reverse complement strand
TTTGCCCCGCTCCGGCCGCCAGTTGGGGCCGGTGTGGCCGGTGACCGTGGTCCAGCCGCCGTCGCCACCGTAACCGCCGCCCCCGCCCGGTTACGGCGCGCCGCCGCCCGGCTACGCGCCGCAGCCCGGTTACGGTGGCGTCCCCGGCGCTCCGCCGGCCTTCAGCATCGGCGAGGCGTTCAGCTGGGCCTGGGGCAAGTTCACCCAAAACGTCGCGCCGCTGGTCGTTTCCACGCTCATCTACGCGGTGCTGATCGGCATCGCCTACGCCGTGATCGCGTTCGGCGGCGGCATGGGCTCGACCACCACCACGACGAACGCCGACGGCTACACCACCGCCACGACGAGCATCGGGGCGGGCGGGATGATCATCATGATCGTCGGCTACGTATTGATCTATGCGGTAGGCATTTTCGCCCAGTCCGCGTTCTATTCCGGATGCCTGGACATCGCCGATGGACGGCAGGTGAGCATCGGTTCGTTCTTCAAGCCGCGCAACCTCGGCAACGTGATCCTCGCCGCGATCATCATCGGGATCCTGACGTCGATCGGCTCGGTCTTGTGCGTCATCCCCGGCCTCGTCGTGGGCATCTTCGCGCAGTTCGCCATCCCGTTCATCATCGACCGCTCGCAGGGTGCCATCGACGGCTTGAAGTCCAGCTTCACCACCGTCCAGTCGAACTTCGTCAACGCCCTGCTGGTGTGGCTGGTGTCGGCGGCGGCCGTCCTGCTCGGCTTCGTGGCGTGCGGCCTGGGCATCCTCGTGGGCGCGCCCGTGGCCGCGCTGATCGGGATCTACGGCTACCGCAAGCTGTCCGGCGGCCAGGTCGTCCCGCTGGAGCAGCCGGGCGGTGGTTACCAGGCGGGGCCGCCACCGGGCACGCCGCCGCCGGGCCCCCAGTACGGGTAGGCCCGGGGCCCAGCTGATTGCGCTGCGCTGCGACCTTGTGGCGCTTGTGATGCAATCAGCGGGTGAGCATCAAAGTTGCGCTGGAGCACCGCACCAGCTACACCTTTGACCGGCTGGTCCGGGTTTATCCGCACGTGGTGCGGCTGCGCCCGGCCCCCCACTCCCGCACCGCCATCGAGGCCTACTCGCTGCGCGTCGAGCCGGGCGACCACTTCATCAACTGGCAGCAGGACGCGGTCGGCAATTTCCTTGCGCGGCTGGTGTTTCCGAATCCCATGAGCCAGCTGACCATCACCGTGGGGCTCATCGCCGACCTCAAGGTGATCAACCCGTTCGACTTCTTCATCGAGGACTGGGCCGAGACGTGGCCCTCGGGCGGCTGGACCTACCCCAAGGAGCTGGCCGACGACCTCAAGCCGTACCTGCGGCCCGTCGACGAGGACGACGAGGGGTCCGGCCCGGGCGGGCTCGTGCAGGCGTGGGTAGGCAATTTCCGGGTGCCCGAGGGGACCCGCACCATCGACTTCCTGGTCGCGCTCAACCGCGCCATCAACGCCGACGTCGCCTACAGCCTGCGGATGGAACCCGGCGTGCAGACACCGGATTTCACGCTGCGCAACGGCGTGGGCTCGTGCCGGGACTCGGCGTGGTTGCTGGTGTCGATCCTGCGCCAGCTCGGACTGGCCGCCCGGTTCGTGTCGGGCTACCTGGTGCAGCTGGCCTCCGACGTGGAGGCGCTCGACGGGCCGTCCGGGCCCGCGGCCGACTTCACCGACCTGCACGCGTGGACCGAGGTGTACATCCCCGGCGCGGGATGGATCGGGCTGGACCCGACGTCAGGGCTGTTCGCCGGCGAGGGCCACATCCCGCTGGCGGCGACGCCGCACCCCGCGAGCGCCGCGCCCATCACCGGCGGCACCGAGCCCTGCCAATCGATCCTGGAGTTCTCCAACACCGTCACCCGCGTCCACGAGGACCCGCGCGTCACGCTCCCCTACACCGACCAGGCCTGGCGGACCATCTGCGACGTGGGGCGCGCCGTCGACGAGCGGCTGACCGCCGCCGACGTCCGGCTGACCGTCGGCGGTGAGCCGACGTTCGTTTCCGTGGACAACCAGGTCGACGAGGAGTGGACGACGGCCGCCGACGGCCCGCACAAGCGGCAGCGGGCGTCCGACCTGGCCGCGCGGTTGAAGTCGGTGTGGGCGCCGCAGGGGCTGATCCAGCGCGGGCAGGGCCGTTGGTATCCGGGAGAACCGTTGCCGCGCTGGCAGATTGCGCTCTACTGGCGCACCGACGGGCGGCCACTGTGGGCCGACGACACGCTGCTGGCCGATCCCTGGAGCGCCGCGCCGGCCCACGTCGACGAGGACGCGGCCTACGAGGTGCTCGCCGCGATCGCCGACGGCTTCGGCCTGCCGCCCTCGCAGGTGCGGCCCGCCTACGAGGATCCGCTGGCCCGGCTGGCCGCCAAGGTGCGCAAGCCGCACGGCGAACCGGTGCCGGCGGGCGACGACCTCGGCCCCGACGCCACCCCCGACACCGCCGAGAACCGCGCCGCGCTGCTGGCACGTCTCGACGAATCCACTACGGCCCCAGCCGCTTTCGTGCTTCCACTGCACCGCCGCGACGACCAGCTCGGCTGGGCCAGCGCGGACTGGCGGCTGCGCCGCGGCCGCATCGTGCTGCTGGAGGGGGACTCCCCGGCCGGCCTGCGGCTGCCGTTGGACTCGATCCACTGGCGCCCGCCCCGCGCCACCTTCGAGGCGGATCCCCTCGCCGCCGCAACCGAACTGCCGGCGGAGCCCGAACAGGGCGACGCCGCAGTGACGGACCCCGAGGGGGCGCCGCCCACCGCGATGGTCGCCGAGGTCCGCCGGGGCCAGCTCTACATATTCGTGCCGCCCACCGAGGCGCTCGAGCACTTCGTCGACCTCGTCGCCCGGGTCGAGGCCGCGGCGGCCAAGGCCGACTGCCCGGTGGTGATCGAGGGCTACGGCCCGCCGCCGGACCCGCGGCTGAAGTCGGTAACCATCACGCCGGACCCCGGCGTGATCGAGGTCAACGTGCCGCCCACGGCCAGCTTCGCCGAACAGACGCAGCTGCTGGAAACGCTGTACGAGCAGGCCCGCCTGGCCCGGCTGTCCACCGAGTCCTTCGACGTCGACGGCACGCACGGCGGCACCGGCGGCGGCAACCACATCACGCTGGGCGGCGTCACGCCCGCGGACTCGCCGCTGCTGCGCCGACCCGACCTGCTGGTCTCGCTGCTGACCTACTGGCAGCGGCACCCGTCGCTGTCCTACCTGTTCGCCGGGCGGTTCGTCGGCACCACGTCGCAGGCGCCCCGGGTCGACGAGGGCCGCACGGAGGCGCTGTACGAACTCGAGATCGCGTTCGCCGAGATCGCGCGCCTCGCTTCGTCTTCCAAGGCCGGTTCCCCACAACCGTGGGTGACCGACCGCGCGCTGCGCCACCTGCTCACCGACATCACCGGCAACACGCACCGCGCCGAGTTCTGCATCGACAAGCTCTACAGCCCCGACGGCCCGCGCGGCCGGCTCGGCCTGCTGGAGCTGCGCGGCTTCGAGATGCCGCCGCACCTGCGCATGGCGATGGTGCAGTCGCTGCTGGTGCGATCGCTGGTGGCGTGGTTCTGGGACGAACCGCTGCGCGCCCCGCTGATCCGGCACGGCGCCAACTTGCACGGGCGATACCTGTTGCCGCACTTTTTGATTCACGACATCGCCGACGTCGCCGCCGACCTGCGCGCGCACGGCGTGCCCTTCGAGACCAGCTGGCTGGACCCGTTCACCGAGTTCCGCTTCCCGCGCATCGGCACGGCCGTCTTCGACGGTGTGGAGATCGAGCTGCGCGGCGCGATCGAACCGTGGAACACCCTCGGCGAGGAGGCCACCGCCACCGGCACGGCCCGCTATGTCGACTCGTCGGTCGAACGGATCCAGGTGCGCATCATCGGCGCCGACCGGCACCGCTACGTGGTGACGGCCAACGGCTACCCGGTGCCGCTGCTGGCCACCGACAACCCCGACATCCACGTCGGCGGTGTGCGGTTCAAGGCGTGGCAGCCGCCCAGCGCGCTGCACCCGACCATCACCACCGACGTGCCGCTGCAGTTCGAGCTGGTCGACCTCACCACCGGGACGTCGCGCGGCGGCTGCACCTACCACGTCGCACACCCCGGCGGCCGCGCCTACGACGAGCCCCCGATCAACGCCGTCGAGGCCGAGTCGCGCCGCGCCCGCCGCTTCGAGGCGACCGGCTTCACCGCGGGCAAGCTCGACCTGTCCGCGCTCAAGGAGCGGCAGGCCAGGATTCTCACCGACATCGGCGCGCCGGGCATCCTCGACCTGCGGCGCGTGCGTACCGTTCAGCAGTAAATGTCGTCCCTCGAAGTCCCCCCCGCCCACTACGACGCCGACCGGCTGCTGGCCGGATACCGGACCGCGCGAGCCCAGGAAGCGCTCTTCGACCTGCGGCACGGCCCCCGGGTCGGCTACGACGAGTTCGTCGACCGCGACGGAAACGTGCGCCCGGCGTGGTCCGAGCTCGCCGACGCCGTCGCGGAGCGCGGCCGAGCCGGGCTGAACCGGCTGCGCTCTGTGGTGGACAACCTGATCGACAACGACGGAATCACCTACACCGAGGTCGATCCCGACCACGGCGGGGTGGAGCCCCGGCCCTGGAACCTGGACACCCTGCCGATCGTGCTCTCCGCGGCCGACTGGGACGTGCTGGAGGCCGGGCTGGTGCAGCGTTCCCGCCTGCTCGACGCCGTGCTTGCCGACCTGTACGGGCCGCGCGCCCTGCTCACCGAGGGCATCCTGCCGCCGCAACTGGTGTTCGGCCACCCGGGCTACGTGCGGCCCGCCAACGGCATCGAGGTGCCCGGGCACCACCAGCTGTTCATGCACGCCTGCGACGTCAGCCGGGTGCCGGACGGCAGCTTCCACGTCAACGCCGACTGGACGCAGGCGCCGTCGGGCGCGGGCTACGCGCTGGCCGACAGGCGCGTTGTGGCGCACTCGATTCCGGACCTCTACGAGCGGATCGCGCCGCGGGCGACGACGCCGTTCGCGCAGGCGCTGCGCCTCGCGCTCATCGACGCCGCCCCCGACGTCGCCCAGGACCCGGTGGTGGTGGTGCTGTCCCCCGGCATCTACTCGGAGACCGCGTTCGACCAGGCGTACCTGGCCACCCTGCTGGGCTTTCCGCTGGTGGAGAGCGCGGACCTGGTGGTGCGCGACGGCAAGCTGTGGATGCGCTCGCTGGGCACGCTGAAACGCGTCGACGTTGTTCTGCGCCGGGTCGACGCGGAGTACACCGACCCGCTGGATCTGCGCGCCGATTCCCGCCTCGGCGTCGTCGGGCTGGTGGAGGCGCAGCACCGCGGGACGGTGACCGTGGTCAACACACTGGGCAGCGGCATCCTGGAAAGCCCTGGGCTGCTTCGGTTTCTGCCGCAGCTGGCCGAGCGGCTGATCGACGAGGAGCCGCTGCTGCAGACGGCGCCGGTCTATTGGGGCGGCGTGGCCGGCGAACGCTCGCACCTGCTGGCCAACCTGTCGTCGCTGCTGATCAAGTCCACCGTCGGTGGGAAAACCTATGTCGGGCCGACACTTTCGTCCGCACAGCTGGCCGACCTGGCCGCGCGCATCGAACACATGCCGTGGCACTGGGTGGGCCAGGAGCTGCCGCAGTTCTCGTCGGCGCCCACCGACCACACCGGCGTGTTGTCGTCGGCCGGCGTGGGCATGCGGCTGTTCACCGTCGCGCAGCGCGGCGGCTACGCGCCGATGATCGGCGGCGCCGGCTACGTGCTGGCCCCCGGCCCCTCGGCGTTCACGCTGAAAACCGTTGCGGCAAAAGATGTCTGGGTGCGTCCCACCGAGCGGGCGCGGGCCGAGACGGTGACCCTGCCGTCGCCGCCGGAACCCGCGAAGACGGCCGCGGGCACCTGGGGGGTCAGCTCGCCGCGCGTGCTGTCCGACCTGTTCTGGATGGGGCGCTACGGCGAGCGCGCCGAGGAGATGGCCCGGTTGCTCATCGTGGCCCGCGACCGCTTCCACGTCTACCGGCACCAGCAGCACACCGAGGAAAGCGAGTGCGTGCCGGTGCTGATGGCCGCGCTGGGCCGGATCACCGGCAGCGACACCAGCGCGGGCTACGGCAGCACCGACGATCACGCGGAGATGATCGCCGTCACCCCCTCGATGCTGTGGTCGCTGACCCTGGATCCGAACCAGCCCGGGTCGCTGGTGGGTTCGGTGGACGGGCTGGGGCTGGCCGCCCGGGCGGTGCGCGATCAGTTGTCCAACGACACGTGGACGGTGCTGGCCGGGGTGGAGCGGGCGCTGGCGCTGCGCTCCGAGCCGCCGGACTCACTCGCCGAGGCCGACGCGCTGCTCGCGTCCGCCCAGGCGCACACGCTGGCCGGGATGCTGACGCTGGCCGGGGTGGCGAGCGAGTCGATGGTGCGCGACGTGGGCTGGACGATGATGGACATCGGCAAGCGCATCGAACGCGGCCTGTGGCTGACCGCCCTGTTGCGGGCCACGCTGGCCACCGTCCGGTGCGCGGCCGCCGAGCAGACGATCATCGAGGCGACGCTGGTGGCGTGCGAGTCGTCGGTCATCTACCGGCGCCGCACCGTCGGCAACGTCAGCGTCGCCGCGGTGGCCGAGTTGATGCTGTTCGACGCCACCAACCCGCGGTCGCTGCTGTACCAGCTGGAGCGGCTGCGGACCAACCTCAAGGACCTGCCCAGCTCGTCGGGGTCCTCGCGCCCCGAGCGGTTGGTGGACGAGATCAGCACGCTGCTGCGCCGCTCGCACCCCGAGGAGCTGGAGGAGATCACCGACGGAAGCCGCGCGCAGCTGGCCGAACTGCTCGACGCGATCCACGCCGAGCTGCGCAACCTCGCCAACGTCATCACCGAGACGCAACTGCGGTTGCCCGGCGGGTTCCAGCCGTTGTGGGGTCCCGACGAACGACGGGTGATGCCGGCCTAGCCCCAGCTAGCCCGCTACCGCCGCGGGCCCCCGCGACTCCGAACTCACCTCGTCGATCGCGTCGTGGATGAACTGCATCTTGTCCAGGACGGCGACCGGCAACACGAACGGGTACAGGTCGTCGTGGCCCATCGAGCGGTTCACCATGTTCAGCGACCACGACAGCGGCAGCCACAGCTCGATGATGTTGGGAAAGGCGCTGGGCCCCAGGTTCGGCCGGTCGAAGGTGGCCGACGCCGGCGCCAGCCCGCACCACGCCGACGTGTCCAACGTGTCCCGGATGTGCAGGTAGTGGGCGAACGTCTCGGCCCAGTCCTCGGCGGGGTGCATGGTCGCGTACGAAGACACGAAGCTCTCCTGCCAGCCCTCCGGCGCGCCGTCGCGGTAGTGCCGGTCGAGCGCCTCCTGGTAGTCCGCGTCGGGATCGCCGAACAGCTCGTTGAACCGCGCCAGGTTGTCCTGCGACGGGGTGATCAGCCGGTAGAAGTAGTAGTGCCCGACCTCGTGGCGGAAGTGCCCGAGCAGGGTCCGGTACGGCTCGTCCATCTCGACCCGCAACTGCTCGCGGTGCACGTCGTCGCCCTCGGCCAGATCCAGTGTGATGACGCCGTTTTCGTGGCCGGTGAACACCTTCTCGTGCGCGCTCGACAGCAGGCGGAAGCCCAGCCCGTAGTCGGGGTCGCGGTCGCGTCCGACGATCGGCAGCTTGAGCTCGTGCAGCTCGGCGATCAGCCGCCGCTTGGCCGCCTCCGCGCGGGCGAACGCGGCCAGACCGTCGGCGTCGTTGTCGTTGGGCCGCTCCAGCGTGAGCGCACACGACGTGCACAACCCGCCGGCGTCATTGCGTGGAACCAGCCAATTGCATTCCGCCAGATGCAGATTCGCGCACAGCTGGTAGTCGTCGGCATCGACGGCGCCGGCGTGCTCGCTGTCGTCGCCCCGGGTGATCACCAGCAGGGCCATCTGCTCGAGGGAGAACCCGAGCGCGCTGCCGCACGACAGGCATTCGGAGTTCTCGAACGCCAGGCGCTGGCCGCAGTTGGGGCAGTGAAAATCACGCATTGAACGCGTCACCTCCAAACGGCACGACGTCGACGGCGACGTCGATCACGCTGTGCTCGGAGTTGGTGTAGATGATGCCGCGCAGCGGCGGCACGTCGGCGTAGTCGCGCCCGCGACCCACGATGATGTAGCGCTCGTCCACCAGCTGGTCGTTGGTGGGATCCAGGCCCAGCCACTCGAACAGGCCGGGCTCCTGCGGGGTCCACACCCCCGCCCAGGCGTGGGTCGCGTCGATGCCGATCATCCGATCCTTTCCCGGTGGCGGGTCGGTGGCCAGATAACCGGACACGTAGCTGGCCGCCAGACCGTTGGCTCGCAGGCAGGCGATCGCCAGCCTCGCAAAGTCCTGACATACCCCTTCCCGGGCCGCCAGAACCTCGTTAACCCCGGTGGAAATCGTCGTCGACCCCGAGCGGTAGGTGAAGTCGGTGAAGATCCGCGACGCCAGGTCGCGCATCACCTCGACCAGCGGGCGCCCCGGCTCGAAGCTGGGGGCGGCGTACTCGCGGACCGCGTCGGTGATCTCCGGCGGGTCCAGGTCCAGGGTGAACTCGGTCGCGAGTGCTCCCCGGCGCCCGGCCGGCCGGGCGGCCTCCCACGGTTGCACCGCCGGCCCGCTGGTGTAGCGCTCCGGCGGCGGCGGATACACGTCGACGATGGAGTCGCCGGTGATCGTCAGCGACTGGTGCGGCTCGGTGACGTGGAAGTACGCACTGATGTTCCCGTAGCTGTCGCTGCTGGTGGAGCTGTCGGCGGGGGCCGGGTCGATGGTCAGCCGGTGCGCCACGCACCGCTGCCGCGCGGAGTCCCGCGGCGTGAGGAAGGCGCGGCCATAAGAGCTGGTCACCACGTCGGAGTAGCGGTACTGGGTGCGGTGGGTGACCCGGTGCCGGCGGGCCTGATTTCCCTCCAGAGCTTGTGACACAACGCTGATCCCATCACACCCCGTTTGCCGATCGCGAGCCAAGCGCGCCATTTCGGGAGCACAATCGAAGACGTGGCCACGTGGAACGACGTCGCCCGGATCGTTGGTGAACTGGCACTCACCTCCGAGCCGTCACCGCACGAGTGGCGGGTCGGCAAGAAGTTGCTGGCATGGGAACGGCCACTGCGCCCGTCGGATCGCGAGGCGCTGGCCGACAGCGGTGTGGAACCCCCGGAGGGCGACATCCTCGGTGTCCGGGTTTCCGACGAGGGCGTCAAGTTCGCGTTGATCGCCGACGAGCCCAGGGTCTACTTCACCACCCCGCACTTCGACGGCTACCCGGCGGTGCTGCTGCGACTGGACGAGATCGCACCGCGCGACCTGGCCGAGGTGATCACCGAGGCGTGGCTGACGCAGGCGCCGAAGAAGCTGGTGCAGGAGTTCCTGGCCGACTCGCTATGAGCGCAGGTCGATGACCCGCTGCAGGTCGTCGACGCAGGCCTGGACGGCGTCGGCGAGCACCACCTGGGCCCTCTCCCGGGCACCCGAGTGCAGCTGCGACGCGTGATGGCGCGCGGCCGCGGTGTACGCGCACGCCCCGGCCGGGTCGGAGTCGGCCAGCGCGGTCGCGGCCGCCAGCACCACCAGCACGCGGTGCACCGGCTCCGGGGGCGCGGCGCGGCACCCGTCATTTCCCGGGGCGACGGCGCGGGCGAGTTCCAGCACCGAGCCGGCGAGCAGGGCCACGTGCACGGCCTGGTGATCGGCCGCCCGCACGGCATCGCGCAGGCCCCAGCGCCGCGGCGCGACGCGCACCACCTGACGGGCGGTGGTGCGCGCCTCGATCAGCCCGCCGAGCTGCGCGTGCACCCGGTCGACGGCCGACAGCGGCCAGTCGGGCGGGGCCTCCCTCCGCCCGGCGGCGAAGTCCGCGGCTCGGGTGAGAACGCCCTGCAGCGTGCTGAACACGCCGACGCGCGCGCTGCGCAGCACCTCCAACGGGTCGGCCGGGAACAGCAGGACCGCGACCACGATGGCCACGCAACCACCGATCAGCGAGTCGAAGATGCGCTCCCAACCAACACCGCTGTGGTACAGCGCCAGCACCAGGATCGCCGACACAGCGGTCTGGTTGGCGAACATCATTCCCTGCCCGATGCGGCCGTGGCCGATGAACACCGCCGCGGACAGCGCGAGGAATGCGGCGACCCCGATGGCGACGGCGCCCGGCCCGAGCAGCCCCTGCACCGCGATGCCCACACCGATCCCGAGGGTCACGCCGACCATCATCTGGATGGCGCGCTGCGCCCGTAGCACGTTGCTGATCGACAGGGACACCGCGGCGGCGATCGGCGCGAAGAACGGCTGCGGGTGACTCAGCAGGTCGTGCGCGATGTACCAGGAGAAGCCCGCGGCGACCGCCGTCTGCACGAGGTTGAACCACAGCGCGCGCAGCCGCTTGAGGCCCGCGCGCGCCGCTCGCTTCATGGCTCCCGAGCTAGGCCGGCTGCAACTCGAACAGCGGAATGACCCTGCTGGTCTTGGACTGGTACTCGGCGAAGCCGGGCGCCGCGGCCGCGACCTTTTCGAACAGCGCGT
This sequence comes from Mycobacterium sp. E2327, assembly GCF_001672675.1. Taxonomy (NCBI): domain Bacteria; kingdom Bacillati; phylum Actinomycetota; class Actinomycetes; order Mycobacteriales; family Mycobacteriaceae; genus Mycobacterium; species Mycobacterium sp. E2327. Next base: position 18,526 of record NZ_LZKE01000252.1, on the reverse strand, counting down.
CGCGCTCGGCCTTGGGCAGCTCGTGCGCGGTGACGTCGAACGCGTCAGTGCCGATCTCGACGTGCGCCGCCGGGTTGGCCCGCAGGTTGTGCACCCAGGCGGGGTCCTTGGGCGCGCCGGCGAACGACCCGATGATGATCAGCTTGCCGTCGATGCGGAAGTAGGCCAGCGGGGAGATGCGGGGCTGGCCGGACTTGGCGCCGGTCGTCGTCAGCAGCAGCAGGTTGGCGCCCTCGAACTGGCCGCCGACCTTGCCCTCGTTGGCCCGGAATTCGTCGATGATGCTGGTGTTGAACGCGTTGATGGTCGCGGTGTCAGGCATTTCGGTCATGCCCGGTCAACCTTCTCCGGCTTGACGTCTATTCCGGATTCCTTGCGCTGCTGCGCGGTGATGGGCGCCGGCGCGTCGGTCAGTGGGTCGACGCCGCCGCCGGTCTTGGGGAACGCGATCACCTCGCGGATCGAGTCGACCCCGGACAGCAGCGCGTTGATCCGGTCCCAGCCGAACGCGATGCCGCCGTGCGGTGGCGCGCCGAACATGAACGCCTCCAACAGGAATCCGAATTTCTCCTCGGCCTCGGCCTTGTCCAGGCCCATCACGGCGAACACCCGCTCCTGGATGTCGCGGCGGTGGATACGGATCGAGCCGCCGCCGATCTCGTTGCCGTTGCAGACGATGTCGTAGGCGTCGGCCAGCACGCTGCCCGGATCCGTGTCGACCACGTCCTCGTATTCGGGCTTGGGCGAGGTGAACGCGTGGTGCACCGCGGTCCACGCGCCGGACCCGACCGCCACGTCGCCGGCGGCGGTGGCGTCCTCGGCGGGCTCGAACAGCGGCGGGTCGACCACCCACACGAACGCCCACGCGTCGGGGTCGATGAGGCCCAGCCGCTTGGCGATCTCGCCGCGGGCCGCGCCCAAGAGCGCCCGCGACGACTTCGCCGGGCCCGCCGAGAAGAAGATGCAGTCCCCCGGCTTGGCCCCGACGTGGCCGGCCAGGCCGGCGCGTTCGGCGTCGGACAGGTTCTTGGCGACCGGGCCGCCGAGCTCCCCGTCGTCGCCGACGAGCACGTAGGCCAGCCCTCGGTGCCCGCGCTGCTTGGCCCACTCCTGCCAGCCGTCCAGGGTGCGGCGCGGCTGGGAGGCCCCGCCGGGCATCACGACCGCGCCGACGTAGGGCGCCTGGAAGACGCGAAAAGTGGTGTCTTTGAAGAACTCCGCGCACTCGACGAGCTCCAGCCCGAACCGCATGTCGGGCTTGTCCGAGCCGAACCGCCGCATGGCGTCGGCGTAGCTGATCCGCGGGATCGGCGTGGGAACCTGGTAGCCGATCAGCGCCCACAGCGCGGCCAGGATCTCCTCGGAGACCGCGATGATGTCCTCGGCGTCGACGAAGCTCATCTCCATGTCGAGCTGGGTGAACTCGGGCTGGCGGTCGGCGCGGAAATCCTCGTCGCGGTAGCAGCGGGCGATCTGGTAGTAGCGCTCCATGCCGGCCACCATCAGCAGCTGCTTGAACAGCTGCGGGCTCTGCGGCAGCGCATAGAACGAGCCCGGGTGCAGTCGCGCCGGGACCAGGAAGTCGCGCGCCCCCTCCGGCGTCGACCGGGTGATCGTGGGGGTCTCGATCTCGACGAAGTCGTGCCGCGCCAGCACCTCGCGCGCGGCCGCATTGACCTTGGAGCGCAGCCGCATTGCCGCGGCCGGGCCGTCGCGCCGCAGGTCGAGGTAGCGGTACTTCAGCCGCAGCTCCTCGCCGGCGGGCTCGTCCAGCTGGAACGGCAGCGGCGCGCTCTCCCCCAGGACGGTCAGCGACCTCGCGTTCACCTCGACCTCGCCCGTCGCGATCTCCGGGTTGGCGTTGCCCTCCGGGCGGATCTCGACGACCCCGGTCACCGCGACGCAGAACTCGGCGCGCAAGTGGTGCGCCTGGGCCAGCACATCTGGGGCGCGGAACACGACCTGAGCGACGCCGGACGCATCCCGCAGGTCGATGAAGATGACGCCGCCGTGATCGCGGCGCCGCGCCACCCAGCCGGCCAATGTCACCTGCTGGCCCGCGTCGCTGCTCCTCAGCGCACCGGCGGCATGGCTGCGCAGCACGAATTACTCCCCTTTTGCCCGATTTGAACGACTGCCCAGTCTAGAGTGCATGAGCGACGTCGCCGCGGACGGATCAGGAGTGCAGATGACCACTTATGCGTTCGACCCGGAAATCGCCGCCGTCGTTCCGCTCCTGCCCGATCTGCCGGGCGACGATCCGCTGGCCATCCGCGCAGCGCTGTCGGAGATGATCGCCCAGTTCCCGCCGCCCGACACCACCGGGGTGCAGATCGAGGACCGTCAAATCCCGGGCCGCGACGGCGATCCCGCGGTGCCGATCCGGATCTACCGGCCCGACCAGCGCAGCGCTCCGGCCGCGATCTACCACGTCCACGGTGGCGGGTTCATCGCCGGCGATCTGGACACCGAACACGCCTCCAACGTCGCGCTGGCGCGCGAACTCGGCGTGGTCGTGGTGTCGGTCGACTACCGCCTCGCCCCGGAAACCCCGTTCCCCGGCGGGCTGGAAGACGTCTACGCCGGGCTGGTCTGGACGGCGGCGCACGCGGACGAGTTGGGCGTCGACCCGCAGCACATTGCCATTCAGGGCACCAGCGCCGGGGGCGGGCTGGGCGCCGCGCTGGCGCTGTTGGCCCGCGACCGCGGTGGACCGCACATCGCCTTCCAGTTCCTTTCCGTGCCCGAACTCGACGACCGGCTGGCCACCGCCAGCATGATCGCGTTCACCGACACGCCTTTTTGGAGTCGCCCGCGGGCAATCGTCAGCTGGGACTGCTACCTGGGACCCGGCCGGGCCGGCGGCGACGACGTATCGATCTACGCCGCGCCGGCCCGCGCCACCGACCTCGCCGGCCTGCCGCCCGCCTACGTGTCGGTCATGCACTTCGACCCGCTGCGCGACGAGGGCGTCGCCTACGCGCTGGCCATGCTCGCCGCGGGCGTGAGCGTCGAATTGCATTTGTTCCCCGGCACTTTCCACGGCTCGATGCTGATCCAAGACGCGGCGATCTCGAAGCGCGAGCAGGCCGAAACCGTCGCGGTGCTGCGCCACGCGCTCGCGCTCTAGTAATTTCGGAGCTATCGCCACCAACATCGCACTCGTCGGTCCCGGCGCCGTCGGCACGACGGTCGCCGCCCTGCTGTACAAGGCCGGGCATTCCGTCCTGGTGTGCGGCCGCACGCCCCGGGACGCCATCGAGCTGCGGCCCGACGGCGGCGAACCGATCGTGGTGCCCGGCCCGGTGCGCACCGATCCCGAAACGGTCGACGGCTCCGTCGACGTGGTGATCCTGGCGGTCAAGGCCACCCAGAACGACGAGGCCGCCGGCTGGCTCGGCCGGCTGTGCGACGAACACACGATCGTCGTGGTGCTGCAGAACGGTGTCGAGCAGGTCGAGCAGGTGCAGCCGCACTGCCCGTCGTCGCCGGTGGTGCCGGGGATCGTTTGGTACGGCGCCGAGACCCAGCCCGAGGGATGGGTGCGGTTGCGCACCGAACCGCGGCTGGTGCTGCCGTCCGGACCCTCGGCGGAGACGGTGGCCGAGCTGCTGCGCGGCGCCGGCGCCCAAGTGGACTGCGACCCCGACTTCATCACCGCTGCGTGGCGCAAGCTGCTGGTCAACGCGCTGGCCGGGTTGATGGTGCTGACCGGGCGGCGATCCGGGATGTTCCACCGCGACGACGTCGCCGCGCTGTCGCGCCGCTACGTGGCCGAATGCCTGGCCGTCGCGCGCGCCGAGGGCGCCCGGCTGCCCGACGACGTGGTCGACGAGCTGGTCGACATGTTCCGCAAGGCGCCGGAGGACATGGGCACCTCGATGCTGTTCGACCGGGAAAACCACCGGCGGTTCGAATGGGACATCCGCAACGGCGTGATCGTCCGCAAGGCCCGCGGCCATAACCTTCCGACCCCGATCAGCGACATCCTGGTGCCGCTGCTGGCAGCGGCGAGCGACGGGCCGGGTTAGATTCAAGCCATGTTCCCTTGCGAGCGTGTCGACCTGGGCTTCGTCGAGACCGCGCCGTTTCGGTTCCGCAACAGCGTCGACCTCGCCGTCATGCCCGAGCAGCTGTTCGAGGTGCTCCGCGACGCCGAGTCCTGGCCGCGCTGGGCGCCGGTGATCACGAAGGTGACCTGGACCAGTCCCGAGCCGCGCGGCGTCGGCACCACCCGCGTCGTCGAGATGCGCGGCGGGCTCGTCGGCAACGTGGGGGTACCTCCCGCTTGCGGGGGAGAGTTCCTCGCATGGGAACCCTTCACGCACATGGCATTCCGGTTCAACGAATGCTCGTCGAAGGCCGTCGCGGCGTTCGCCGACGACTACCGGGTCGAGGTCATCCCCGGTGGCTGCCGGCTGACGTGGACCATGGCGCAAAAACCGGCCGGCCCGTCGCGGTTGGCCATGCCGTTGGTCGGACCGCTGCTCAACCTGGGGCTCCGCCGGTTCCTGCGCAACCTGCGCAGCTACACCGACGCCCGGTTCCCCGTCACCCGGCAACCTTAGGAGCGTGCGATGACCTTCAACGAGGGCATGCAGATCGACACCAGCACCGCGTCGTCGTCCGGTGGCGGCGGGATGGGGATGGCCATCGGCGGCGGCGGGCTCGGCCTGCTGATCCTGCTCGGGGCGCTGTTTTTCGGCATCGACCCGGGCCGCATCATGCCCCAGCAGCAGACCAACAACGGCGGCTATTCGGCGCCCGGTTTCGACCTGAGCCAGTGCAAGACCGGCGCCGACGCCAACAAGTACGTGCAGTGCCGCGTGGTCGCCACCGGCAACTCCGTGGACGCGGTGTGGCATCAGCTGATGCGCAACTACACCCGCCCGCACGTGCGCCTGTTCACCGGGTCCGTGGACACCGGCTGCGGCCCGGCCACCACCGCGGTCGGGCCGTTCTACTGCCCCGTGGACCAGACGGCGTACTTCGACACCGACTTCTTCCAGGAACTTGTCGACAAATTCGGTTCCAGCGGTGGGCCGTTCGCGCAGGAGTACGTCGTCGCGCACGAATACGGCCACCACGTGCAGCAGTTGCAGGGGGTGCTGGGCCGCTCCCAGCAGGGCGCGCAGGGCGCCGGGGGCAACGGGGTGCGCACCGAGCTGCAGGCCGACTGCTACGCCGGCATCTGGGCCCACTACGCGTCGACGGTCAAGCAGGAGAGCACCGGCGTGCCGTACCTGGAGCCGTTGAGCGACAAGGATATTCAGGACGCGCTCTCGGCGGCGGCGTCGGTGGGCGACGACCGCATCCAAAAGCAGGCGACCGGACGCGTCAACCCCGAGTCGTGGACGCACGGGTCGTCAGCGGAACGGCAGAAGTGGTTCACCATCGGCTACCAGACCGGTGACCCCAACCAGTGCAACACCTTCGCAGCGACCAATCTGGGTTAAGCGCTGATGGCGGTGTTGGACGGGGAGCGCATCGACGACGGCCAGTCGTCGGCGTTCGCGCCGTTGCGCAACCGCATCTTCCGCAACCTGTTCGTCGCGCAGTTCGTCTCCAACATCGGCACGTGGATGCAAAGCGTGGCGGCACAATGGTTCCTGATTGAGGCCCACAGCAGCGCCACCATCGTGGCGCTGGTCCAGACCGCCAGCCTCGGGCCGACGCTGCTGCTGGGAATGTTCGCCGGCGTGCTGGCCGACCTGTTCGACCGGCGGCGCCTGCTCGTCGTCCTGCAGTCGTATGCGGTGGTGGTGGCGCTGGCCCTGGCGGTGCTGACCTACCTCGGTAAGCTCACCCCCGCCGCGCTGTTGCTGTTCACCATGGCGATCGGCCTCGCTACGGCGCTGACCGCGCCGGCCTGGCAGGCGATTCAGCCCGAAGTCGTTCCGCGCGAGCAGATCCCGTCCGCCGCGAGTTTGTCGAGCGTCTCGGCGAGCGTCGGCCGGGTGATCGGGCCGGCGATCGGCGGTGTCGTGGTCGCAATCGCCGGTCCGGCAGCGGTGTTCGCGATCAACGCCGTGTCGTTCACCGGGATCATCTTCGTCTTGGCCGGCTGGCAACGGCCCAAGCAACTCGCGCCGCTCGAACGAGAACAGTTCGGCCAGGCCATGGTGAGCGGATGGCTCTACGTCGTCAACAGCCCGATTTTCCGCAGGATCTTGTTGCGCACAGCGCTTTTCGTGTTTCCCGCCTCGGCCCTGCTGGCCCTGTTGCCGGTGGCCGCCGCCCGCAGCTGGCACCTGGGAGCCAGCGGCTACGGTCTGACGTTGGGCGCCATCGGTTGTGGCGCGGCGCTTGCCCTGCTGGTCCCGGCCCCGTTACGGGAGAGGGTGCCACCCAACGCGTTGTTGGCGGCGTGCGCCGCCGCGTACGGAATCGGGGCGCTCGCGGTGGCCCGGCTGTCGTTCGCCGCGGCGGCACCCTTCCTGGTGCTATCGGGGACGGCGTGGCTGCTGACGCTGACGACGTTGAACGCGGCGGCCCAGCTGCACCTGCCGCGCTGGGTCCGGGCCCGCGGTCTGGCGATGTACCTGCTGGTCTTCACCGGCTGCCAGGCGATCGGCGCCTACGTCTGGGGTCTCCTTGCCACGCGCGACGGGCTCAAGGTCGCGCTGACCTGGTCGGCGGCGCTGCTGGTCGTCGCCGCCCTCAGCGTCACCGTCCTCGGGTTGCTGCCGTCCACCGGGAAGCTGAGCCGCAACATCTCCAACTGCTGGGCGGCGCCCATGCTCATGCTCGAACCGCGCCCCAACGACGGGCCCGTGCTGGTGACCGTCCGCTACCGGGTGCCGACGGAGAACCTCCAAGAATTCGTCGAGGCGATGGCCGCGGTCAGGCGGTCACGCCTGCGGACGGGGGGCCACAGCTGGCGGCTCTATCGAAGCCTGGAAGAACCCGACCTCGTCATGGAGCGGTTCACCGTGCCGTCCTGGACCGAGTTCGAGCGCCAGCACACCGAACGCTGGCTGGAGTCAGACCACGACGGCGCCACCAAGGCGACGAGCTACACCGTCGAGGACTCGAAACGACACGAGTACTTCCTGGCCGTGCGCGTGCACAAGTGAGCGGCGCCGGTCGGCTAGCCGGGTCGGCAGGTGACGGTGGTGGTGGCGTCCGCATGCGCCACCACCTGACCGTCCACGGCGATCTCGCAGTGGAACTGGGCGGGGCCGTTGCCCGAGTCCGGCCAGTGCAGCATGCCGCTGGCGGTGATGGTCGCGAACTGGTTCGGGTTCGCCAGCGTGGCGGTGTAGGTGACCGGCGCTCCCCCGCTCAGCGGCGCCTGCACGCTCGTCGTGAACTTCGACGGGTCCGCGTTGTAGGCCGCCTGGCTGGGCGGATCGGAACTCACGTAGCTGACCGTGGCGGTCAGGTTGTTGGGGCTCGTCACGGTGTAGGTCACCTGATGGCCGTCCGCGTGTGAGATCGCGGGCGTGAAAGCCAGTCCTGCGGCCGCCGCGAGAGCGGCCCCGCTGATCACTTTTCGCACGTTCCTCATATCGAAAACGCTACCGGATTTGTTACTTGCGTCAGGTATGAAGCAGGCATGACCGACGGTCCGGGGATCAGTCGCCGCAGGCTGTTGACCACGAGCGCGGTCTCGGCCGCCCTGGGGGCCGGCATCGGGGGCGGGGCGGTGCTGCTCTGGTCGCAGGCGCGCGGTCCGGCCGTCTGGTTTCAGCCGGACCGCGGCGGCGCACCCCCGGTGACCGGCCTGCATCTGCAATTCGGCGCGAACGCGGCCACCGAGGTGGTGGTGTCATGGCACACCACCGAGGCCGTCCGCAATCCCCGCGTCATGCTGGGCACCCCGGCCGCCGGGCTCGGGCGCACCGTGGCCGCGGAAACCCGGACCTACCGAGACGCCAAGTCCGGCAACGAGGTCCGCGTCAACCACGCGCGCCTGAGGGGCCTGATCCCCGACACCGACTACGTGTACGCGGCGGTGCACGACGGCGCCGAGCCGGGCGGCGGCACGGTGCGGACCGCCCCGTCGGGGCGAAAACCGCTGCGCTTCACCAGCTTCGGGGACCAGTCCACCCCCACGCTGGCCCGGCTGCCCGACGGCAAGTACGCCAGCGACAACATCGGGTCGCCCGCCGCCGCGGACACCACGCTGGCGGTCGAGCGTCTCGGCCCGCTGTTCAACCTCGTCAACGGCGACCTGTGCTACGCGAACCTGGCGCAGGACCGCATCCGGACGTGGTCGAACTGGTTCGAGAACAACACCCGCTCGGCGCGGTTCCGCCCGTGGATGCCGGCCGCGGGCAACCACGAGAACGAACTGGGCAACGGGCCAATCGGGTACGCCGCCTACCAGACCTACTTCGCGCTGCCGGACTCGGGGTCGAGCCCCGAAGCCCGCGGCCTGTGGTACTCGTTCACCGCGGGGTCGGTGCGGGTGATCAGCCTCAACAACGACGACGTGGCCTTCCAGGACGGCGGCAACTTCTACGTGCACGGCTATTCCGGCGGCGAGCAAAAGCGCTGGCTGGCAAGCGAACTCGCCGCGGCGCGGCGCGACCCCGACGTGGACTGGGTCGTGGTGTGCATGCATCAGACGGCGATCTCGACCGCCGACCGGACCAACGGCGCCGACCTCGGCATCCGCCAGGAATGGCTGCCGCTGTTCGACCAGTATCAGGTCGATCTGGTGGTGTGCGGGCACGAGCACCACTACGAGCGATCACATCCGTTGCGCGGTGCGCTGGGCACCGATACCCGCACGCCGATACCCGTCGACACCGGCGGCGAAGTCATCGACTCGACCCTGGGCACGGTGCACCTGGTCATCGGCGGCGGGGGCACGTCCGCGCCGTCCAACGGGATGTTCTTCCCCCAGCCCCGGTGCCGCGTGATTACCGGCGTCGGGGCTTTCGACCCCGAGATCGGCCGCAAGGCGCCGATCTACGTGGTGGAAGACGCGCCGTGGTCGGCGTTTCGCGACCGCGAAAACCCTTACGGCTTCGCGTGTTTCGACGTCGACCCGGGCCAACCCGGGGGCAACACCTCGATCAAGGCGACGCACTATTCGGTGAGCGGGCCGTTCGGCGCGGTTTCCGTGGTGGACCAGTTCACGCTCACCAAGCCCCGCGGCGACCGGCCCGCCTAACTCAAAACAGCGTCGGCTGCGGCGGCGCGGGCGCGGCGGCGGTCGGCGGGACCGGGCGGGGATCGCCGCCGAGGCGGTGCTTGGCGATCAGCGGGGCGGCCCGTTCGCGCAGCATGTCGCGGTAGGTCGGCGGCAAATAGGCGCCGCGCCGGTAGAGCTCGCGGTAGCGGCCGACCAGCTCCGGGTGCGAGCGGGCCAGCCAGGACATGAACCAGCCGCGCGTCGAACCGCGCAGGTGCAGGCCGAAAACCGTGACGCCGGTGGCGCCGGCCGCGGCGATCTGGCCGAGCAGTCCGTCGAGGTGCTCGGTGGAATCCGTCAGGTGCGGCAGCACCGGCGCGACCATGACGTGGCAGCCCAGGCCGGCGTCCCGGATGGCGGTGATGAGGCCCAGGCGTGCCTGCGGCGTCGGCGTTCCCGGCTCGACGTCGCGATGCAGTTCGGGATCGGCGACGGCCAGCGACACGGACACCGACAACGGAACCTGTTGTGCCGCATCGCCTATCAGGGGCAGGTCACGCCTGAGCAGGGTGCCCTTGGTGAGGATCGACAGCGGCGTGCCGGATCCGGCGAGCGCGCCGATGATGCCCGGCATCAGCGCGTAGCGCCCCTCGGCGCGCTGGTAGGGATCGGTGTTGGTGCCCAGCGCGACCGTCTCGCGCCGCCACGACGGCCGGCGCAGCTCGCGGTTCAAGACCTCGGCGACGTTGGTCTTGACCACGACCTGGGTGTCGAAGTCGGCGCCGCAGTCGAAGTCGAGGTATTCGTGGGTGGGGCGCGCGAAGCAATAGCGGCAGGCGTGCGAGCAGCCGCGGTAGCCGTTGACGGTGTAGCGGAACGGCAGCGCCGACGCATTGGGGACCTTGTTGAGCGCCGACTTGCACAGCACCTCGTGGAAGGTGATGCCCTCGAATTGCGGGGCGCGGACGCTGCGGACGAGGCCGATCCTGCTTAAGCCCGGGAGGGCCCCGTCGTCGACGGGGCTGCCGTTGACCGCGACGGCCTGGGTGGACCAGCGCATGCCCTCTATTCGCACTTTTGTTCGATCGATTGTCAAGTGACAGGATGTCCCCATGGAGCTGCGATACCGCGAGATCGCCGGCAAGCGAATGGCCTACATCGACGAGGGCGAGGGCGACGCGATCGTCTTTCAGCACGGCAACCCGACGTCGTCCTACCTGTGGCGCAATGTCATGCCGCATCTGGAGGGGCTGGGCCGGCTGGTGGCTTGCGACCTGATCGGCATGGGCGCGTCGGAGAAGCTGAGCCCGTCGGGTCCGGACCGCTACCACTATGCCGAGCAGCGAGACTTCTTGTTCGGGCTCTGGGACGCGCTCGAGCTCGGGGACCGCGTGGTGTTGGTGCTGCACGACTGGGGCTCGGCGCTGGGCTTCGACTGGGCCAACCGGCACCGCGAGCGCGTACAGGGCATCGCCTTCATGGAGTCCATCGTCACCCCGATGACATGGGCGGATTGGCATCCCAACATACGCGGTGTCTTCCAGGGGTTCCGGTCGCCGGAGGGTGAGCGGATGGTGTTGGAGCAGAACATGTTTGTCGAAGCGGTGCTGCCCGGCGCCATTCTTCGCAAACTCTCCGACGAGGAGATGAACGCCTACCGGCGCCCGTTCCTCAACGCCGGCGAGGACCGGCGCCCCACCCTGTCGTGGCCACGCAATATACCGATCGACGGCGAGCCGGCGGAGGTCGTCGCCGTCGTCGACGAATACCGGAGCTGGCTGGAAAAAGGCGTCGAAAATGGCGGGGTGCCAAAGCTATTCGTCAACGCCGAGCCCGGCGCCATCCTGAACGGCCGCATCCGCGATTACGTCCGGACCTGGGCCAGCCTTAGCGAGGTCACGGTTCCCGGCGTGCACTTCATCCAGGAGGACAGCCCGGACGAGATCGGTGTGGCGGTGGCGGAGTTCGTCAGGCGGTTACGGTCCGGTTAGTCCTTCATCCCTCGCTCGTGTCGGATGAACACGGCGGCGCCACCCAGCATCAGTGCCAGCGTGAAGCCGGCGAGGTCGGTGCTGGTGGGTTGGTGGGTGCTCATGTCGAACGCGGTCAGCGCGAAGGTGGTCAGGAGCGTCAGCAGGAAGATCAGGCCGGTGTGGCGCGCCGGCGCAAACCCGAGGAGGAGAAGCCCGACGGCCGCGACGAGCAGCGAGACCATTGCGGCCCTCCTCATCTGACTCACCGGACCGCTAGGCTACGGCATTCTGCGACGGGGCGTAGCCAAAACCTGATCCGCCGCGACGCAGCTAGAACGGTGGCGGTTCGTCGTCGTCGTCGGTGGGTGGGGGTAGGGCGAAGTAGTCGCGGGTCTCGGCTTTTCGGGCTAGGCGGGCGTCGCGGTTGTGGCGGCGTTCAGTGGCCACCCGGGAGGCGCGGTCTTGGGCGCGGGTGCGCCGGCGTTTGGGCATCATCGCGGCCCGCTGGTCGCAACAGTCGTGCGGCGGGTCCGCCTCGGGGGTGGGCATGCCGCCGACGGCGTAACACAGGCTGGGGAACAGCAGCGCGCTGCCCGGGGTGGTGACATAGGTGTGCCCGGCCGGGGAGGTCAAGATCAGCGTCCCGTCGGCCAGTTGTTTTTCCGTCCAGCCCCAAAACGTCTTGATCAAATGATGAGTACGGCAGTAGCACTTCAGGTTTGACGCATGCGTGGCCCCACCCTGGGCATAGGGGATGGTGTGGTCGATATCGCAGCCGATGGCCGGGGCATCACAGCCCGGCCAGCGACACGTCAAATCCCGACACCGCACGAAATCGGCCAACGCCTGCGACGGGGTGTAGCCGTCCTCCGGCGGCGCGTCGCCGGGGTGCACCAACGGCACCAACTTGGCCGACTTGGCGAGTTCCTGCAGGAGTTCGGGGGTGATTAGCCCATCGGCGCCCACCTCGGATCCCGGGGCGGTGCTGCGCCCGTCCAGGGTGGCCTGCTCGGCGATCACATGCATCACCACCGGGCCCGCCGCGGGCCGCTTGCCGGCCGCGCAGTCGGTTCGCTCGCAGCGGCAGCCCAGCCGATCCGCCCCGGCCGCTAACGCCCCTAAGGCGTCGGCGCGGCGCTGCTCGCGGGTGCGCGGATCGTGCGGGCACACCGTGGCTGCCAACCCGTTGAGGCGCTTGTCCAGGGCGTGGGCGTCCGGGGTGAACAGGGTCCCATGAATCTCAGAGATGCCGCTTTGCAGCCGATCATCGATCCACACCTCGCGGTCGACCTGCTGCTCTTTTCGGCGGCGCACCGCATCCCGATCGGCGCGGGCCACGATCCGATCCACCTGCCCGGCCAACCGGCTCCGGCTCATCGAGGGCCAGCGCGCCACATTGGCCGCCAACTGGGCGTCCACCCGCGCCAGCACAGAGGGGTCCCCGATCAGATCGGTGCGATACACGATCGTCTGAAACAGCCGGAAATCGATATCCCCGGCCCGAAACACCCCAGCCACCTCGGGCAGCCGCTCGCGCATGGCGCGGGCGTAGCGCAGCCGGCTCGCCGCCAGGCCCTGGCTGATCCGCAACGCCGCCCCCACCTCCGCGGCGACCGCCTCCATCGTGTCGATCGCCCAGTCCTCGGTCTCCGAACACCGCGACAACCGGTAGCGGAACAAGTCACCGATCGCATCCAGCTGCGCGGCCGCCTGCCGGTTCTCCGCCCGCGCCGCTGCGCAGATTCGATCGACCATGGCCGCGGACTCCGGCGTCGTCGACGGGTGATGCCGCTCGATCATCTCGTCGAGACGAGCGACCGCCTCCGCCGACACCACCCGTCTTTCGAACATGTGTTCGAGTATACCACGGTCCGCTGACCCGTCAGAAATGCGTGCGTACGTCCAGCCGACAATCCGCCGATGCCGCGAGGTCGCCGCAAGAATCGCGCAAGGATCAGGCAAGCCGACTGCGGGATGTTTTGCACGAGCACGCCACCCCAAGACCCCGCGATCTTGGTCCCGGAAGGACACCCACATGACCACAACGTCGTACCACCGGAGGGCAATGACAATCGCAAAGCTCGCCTTGGTCGCAATGACAGCGGTCGTCGCTGCCACCGGCGTTCCGGCCGCTGCACACGCGGATGCGAGCTACGACTTTCAGACCCCGTCGGGCGATATCCACTGCAAGATGGGCTATGCCCAGGGGACCAATCCGGGCGTCGTTTGCACCATCGCGAACTCCACCTACACGGGAAAATGTCAATCCGGCGGCTTAGTCGCTTGGCCGCAATTCACACTTTGGCAGGGCGGATCGCCGGAGTCGCCTAGGGACATGCCGTGTGTCGTCGGTGATAACAAAACGCCGATATCGCGCACGCTCGACTATGGGCAGAAAACGCGCTGGTTAGGGGCGATCAGTTGTGACAGTGAGCAATCCGGACTGACGTGCACCGACAGCAGCACGGGTCACTTCTTTCGGGTGGCGCGGGAGTCCTACCAGTTGGGCTGATGCAGGCCCCAGAATGTCGTGACGACGCGCACCGGCAAAGAACGCTTAAAAGGAGCAAACAGGAAAATCAAAACGATCGCGGCGATGTCGATCGCGAGCGTCGCGGCGGCGGTTGGCCTGGCCGCGACCGCGCACGCCGACAACGAGGAGGTCGACTTTCAGTCGCCGTCAAGAAACATCGCCTGCACGATGTTGTTGGTGCCGGGCGATAACGGCAACAACAATGTGCAGTGTGATCTTGCTGATCACACCTTTCAGACACCGGGAACGTGCAGAACGTCGGCAACTGGTGTTGCGGCGATTCTGAACATCTCAAGGCCTCAGCCAGACGTGGGCTGCGACGCATACGCTTCCCTGCTTCCCTCCTCCTGGCCCGTACTCGACTACGGCCAGTCGCGATCGCTCGGCGTGCTCCGCTGCGATAGCGAACCTTCGGGGGTAACTTGCACCAACACCAAAACCGGGCACTTCTTCCGCCTCTCGCGCGACTCCTACCAAGTCGGCTGATTCGCGTGCGGCTGCGGACGCTCGTCAGGCGCCGCAGAAGCGGCTGGAGCCATACTTGCCGCACCAGATGTCACCGGCGTTCGCATCGCTGAGTTCGGCGTCGTTGTCGGCTAAGTGGAGGACGGTGACCCCGTCTGGCGAAACGACGAGCTCGGCCTACAACCCGGGCAGGCAGATGGGCGCTCCGTAGCACGGCGGCGGTCCCAGCGGCTGCCGGGGAGCGTCGCCCTCCCAGACGAACTGGCCGACGTTGCCCATTCCCCCGACGGGGACCCAGTACCAGTGGTGGCAGACGTTCATGTCCCACCGGACATCCGGCATCGGCAGCGGTTTCCCCGGGCACCAGTCGTGCGGGACGGTGAAGTTGTCGGCATGGGCGGTGCCCGCGGTCAGCCCCAAACCCGCCACCGCGACGCCGCCCGAAAGCAGCGCCCCGGCAGCCACTTTCTTCAGGGTGGTATCCATGACCGCAATGTAGCGCCGGGCGCTTGGGAAATTCTTGCGCCGGATCGGCTACGGGGCCAACCTCGAAAGCACCTCGGCGACAACGGAATCCGTCGCGACGGACACTTGATCACCCGACGCGAGGTCCTTCACCCCGACGGTCCCCGCCTCGAGGTCGCGCTCGCCGAGCACGAGGGCGATGCGGGCGCCGGAGCGGTCGGCCGCGCGCATCGCGCCCTTGAGCCCGCGGTCGCCGTAGGCCAGGTCGACGCGGACTCCGGCGCTGCGCAGCTGCGCGGCGAGCACCGCCAGCGAAAGCTTTGCCGGCTCGGACAGCGGCACCCCGAACACGTCGCAGCGCGTGGTCTCCCCCACCGTCTTGCCCTCGGCGCGCAGCGCCAGCATGGTCCGGTCCACCCCCAGCCCAAAGCCGATGCCCGACAAGTCTTGTCCGCCGAGCTGGCTCATCAGGCCGTCGTAGCGGCCGCCGCCGCCGATCCCGGACTGCGCACCCAAACCGTCGTGCACGAACTCGAAGGTGGTCTTCGTGTAGTAATCCAGCCCGCGCACCATCCGCGGGTTGATCACGTACGGCACCCCGAGCGCGTCGAGGTGGGCCAGCACCGTGTCGAAGTGTTGCTTGGCGCCGTCGGACAGGTGGTCGAGCAGCACCGGCGCGTCGGCCGTCATGGCCCGCACCTCGGGCCGCTTGTCGTCGAGCACCCGCAATGGATTCAGCTGCGCGCGTCGCCGCGTCTCCTCGTCGAGGTCTAGCCCGAACAGGTACTCCTGCAACAGTTCCCGGTACTGCGGGCGGCAGCTCTCGTCGCCGAGGGAGGTGATCTCCAGCCGGAACCCGTCGAGGCCCAGCGACCGGAAGCCGCCGTCGGCGACGGCGATCACCTCGGCGTCCAGCGCCGGGTCGTCGACGCCGATCGCCTCGACACCGACCTGCTGCAGCTGGCGATACCGGCCGGCCTGCGGACGCTCGTAACGGAAGAACGGGCCCGCATAGCAAAGCTTCACCGGCAGCGCGCCGCGGTCCAGGCCGTGCTCGATCACCGCGCGCACCACCCCGGCGGTCCCTTCGGGCCGCAGCGTCACCGAGCGGTCACCGCGGTCGGCGAACGTGTACATCTCCTTGGACACCACGTCGGTGGATTCGCCGACGCCGCGGGCAAACAGGGCGGTGTCCTCGAAGATCGGCAGCTCGACGTCGCCGTAACCGGCCCGGCGGGCCGCGGCCAGCAACCCGTCGCGCACCGCGACGAACTGCGCCGAATCGGGCGGGAGGTAGTCCGGCACCCCCTTGGGGGCAGAGAACTCCGTCACCGGCTCAGGCCCTCGAGGAACGGATTGAAACGCCGCTCCGCGCCGATGGTGGTCGACGGTCCGTGGCCCGGCAGGACGACGGTCTTGTCGTCGAGCACCAGCAGCTTGTCGATGATCGACGTCAGCAGGTCGCGGCCGCTGCCGCCGAACAGGTCGGTGCGGCCCACCGAGCGCTCGAAGAGCGTGTCGCCGGTGAAGACGACCTCTTTGTCCCCGGCCACCCGGAAGACCACCGAGCCGCGGGTGTGCCCGGGCGTGTGGTCGACGTTGACGGTCACGCTGCCCAGATCCAGCTTGTCGCCGT
Source organism: Mycobacterium sp. E2327 (assembly GCF_001672675.1). Taxonomy (NCBI): domain Bacteria; kingdom Bacillati; phylum Actinomycetota; class Actinomycetes; order Mycobacteriales; family Mycobacteriaceae; genus Mycobacterium; species Mycobacterium sp. E2327. The sequence goes on along the minus strand of NZ_LZKE01000252.1, from coordinate 2,369 downwards.
CGCGGTCCAGCTCCACCACCTGTTTGGGCTCCCGGAAGAACGCGCCCGTCACCAGCTGCGCCAACCGCGGGCCGTAGCCGTGGATCGGGTCGGTCAGCATGAAGCGGTCCTCGGGATGGATGTAGGTGGGGCAGCCGAAGGTGTCGGAAACCTTCTGCGCGGACCACATGTGGTCGATGTGCCCGTGGGTCAGCAGCACCGCGGCGGGGGTCAGCCGGTTCTCGTCCAGGATTCGGCGCAGCGCACCCATCGCGCGCTGACCGGGATCGACGATGACGGCGTCGGTCCCGGGCCGGTCAGCCAGCACATAGCAGTTGCACTGCAACATGCCGGCGGGGAATCCAGTGATCAACACGGTTCCCAGTTTCCCACGGGCCCCGGTTGGCACCGGTCACCGCGCCCACATTAGCCTGGGCTGGCAATCTCGGGCCCCGACTTACCAACCATGGAGGCATTCCGGCCGTGCCGACCAACGAACAGCGACGTGCGAACGCCAAGCGCAAACTCGAGCGGCAGCTCGAGAAGCGCCAGAAGCAGGCCAGAAGGCGCCGGATCGTGGTGATCGCCGGGGGTTCGGTCGCGGCGGTGGCCGTGATCGTCGCGGTGGTGATCGCCATCGTCAACACCAAGCACGAGAACAAGAGCAACACCGCGGCGCCGACCAGCACCACCGCCGCCAGCAGCTCCCCCGACAGCACGACGCCCGGTCCGACGCCGGGCGTTCCGCCGTTGCCGCCGTTCAAGCCGTCGGCCAACCTCGGCGCCAACTGCCAATACCCGGCGTCGTCGGACGCGGCCGCCAAACAGGTCAAGCCGCCGCGGACCGGCAAGGTCCCGACGGACCCAGCCCAGGTGAGCGCGAGCATGGCGACCAGTGAGGGCAACATCGGGCTGATGCTGGCCAACAACGAATCGCCTTGCACGGTCAACAGTTTCGCCAGCCTCATCGGCCAGAAATACTTCGACGGCACCAAATGCCACCGGCTGACCACGTCGGACACGCTCGGCGTCCTGCAATGCGGCGACCCCAAGGGTGACGGCACCGGCGGCCCCGGCTACCAGTTCGCCAACGAGTACCCGACCGACCAGTACCCGCCCAACGACCCCAAGGCTCAGCAGCCGGTCGTCTATCCGCGCGGCACCCTGGCCATGGCCAACGCCGGACCCGGCACCAACGGCAGCCAGTTCTTCATGGTCTACAAGGACTCTCAGCTGCCGCCGCAGTACACCGTCTTCGGCACCATCCAGGCCGACGGGCTGGCCGTCCTGGACAAGATCGCCAAGGCCGGTGTGGCCGGCGGCGGCGAGGACGGGGCCCCGGCCAGCGAAGTCACCATCAAGTCGCTGCTGCTCGACTAAGCCCTCGCCACGCGCAACACCGTCGGCGGATTGGTGAGAATCGCCAGTCTCACCTGATCCACCGTTTATGGTTCGTGGGGTGACCGTGGATCCGGAGTCGTTCGGCCGCTACCAGATAATGGGGTTGCTGGGCCGGGGCGGCATGGGACGCGTGTACCGCGCCTACGACCCCGCCACCGATCGGGTGGTGGCGCTCAAAGTGCTCCCGCCGCATTTGGCCGAGGACAATCAGTTTCAGCAAAGGTTCCGCCGCGAGGCACGCATCGCGGCCGGCCTCAACGATCCACACATCGTGCCCATCCACGGCTACGGCGAGATCGACGGCCAGCTGTATGTCGACATGCGACTGATCGAGGGGCGCGACCTGGCGGACTACATCGTCCAAAGCGGTGGGCGGCTCAGCCCCGAGCGGACCGTCGCGGTGATCGAACAGGTTGCGGCGGCGCTGGATACGGCCCACTCGGTGGGCTTGATCCACCGCGACATCAAGCCGAAAAACATCCTGGTGACCGCGGCGCGAGATTTCGTCTACCTGATCGATTTCGGCCTCGCCCGCGCGCAGACCGACACCGAGCTCACCGGGACCGGCGCCACGATGGGCACCGTGGCCTACCTGGCGCCCGAACGCTTCAGGGGCACAACGGATCACCGGGCCGACGTGTACTCGTTGGCCTGCGTGCTCTACGAGTGCCTCACCGGAAGCCGGCCCTTCCCCGGCGACAGCCTCGAGGAGCAGCTCAACGCGCATGTGAACACGCCGCCACCGCGAGCGTCGATCATCGCGCCCGGCGTCCCGCCAGCCCTCGACGCCGTGATCGCGCGGGGCATGGCGAAGGACGTCAACGCCCGCTACCAGTCGGCCATGGAGCTCGCCGAGGCGGCCAGGGCAGCGCTGACCGCCACCGACGCGCCGCCCGGCGCAGCGCCGCCCCAGGCCGCCCCGCCACCCCCCCCCCCCCCCCCCCCCCCCCCCGCCGCCGCCCAGCCCCCCCCCCCGCCCCCCCACCCGG
>NZ_LZKE01000251.1:0-56163 GCF_001672675.1 Mycobacterium sp. E2327 | reverse complement strand
TCGACGCGTGGCGCCGCGGGGTCGCGCGAGGTGGGGACGAACAGGATTCCCCCGACGATGGCCAGCGCCGCGATGGGGATGTTGACCATGAATATCGAGCCCCACCAGAAGTGTTCGAGCAGCCAGCCGCCGCTGATCGGCCCGACGGCCACCCCCACGCCGACCATGGCCGCCCACAGTCCGATCGCCTTGGCGCGTGGGACCGGGTCGGTGAAGATGTTGGTGATCAGGCCCAGCGTGGTCGGAAAGATCACCGCGGCGCCGATGCCCATCGCGGCGCGGGCCGTGATCAGCGCGTCGGCCGAATTCACTTGCGCGGCAACGGCGGAGGTGAGCGCGAACAGCGCGAGTCCGGAGTTGAGCCAGCCCCGCCTGCCGTAGCGGTCGGACAGGCTGCCGGCCGACAGCAGCAGCCCGGCCATGACCAGCGTGTAGGCGTCGACGATCCATTGCAGCTGGGCGGTGTCGGCGCCGAGTTCGCGCGACAGGGTGGGCAGGGCGACGTTGACGATGGTGGCGTCGACGCTGATGACGAAGACGCCGAGGCAGATGACGGCGAGCGCGGCGATCGGGCGGTTCTTGAAGATCGGGAAGACGGGTTCGATACTCATGCACAAGACGCTAAAGCGATGAGATAGCTAAATCAAGTAGTAAGTTGAAAAAGATGTCTGCCCCGATTAGAGTGAACGCGTGGCGTCACGCCGGATGTACAACCAGAACTGCCCGATCGCGCGCGGACTCGACGTTCTCGGCGAGCGGTGGACGCTGCTGATTCTGCGCGAATTGGTCGGTGGACCCCGCCGCTACGGCGACCTGCGCGACGCGTTGCCCGGGATTGCGACCAATCTGCTCGCCGAGCGTCTCAAGGAATTGCAGGCGGCCGGGCTCGTCGACCGGACCGACCTGCCCGCCCCGATCGGGCGCACCGTGTACACCCTCAGCGACATGGGCTGGCAGCGTGCGCTGCCCGTCCTGCGGAGCCTCGCGTGGTTTGGGCTGGACCGGCTGGACCCGATCGGGGACGGCCCCGCGACGCCGTTGAACGGGTTCCTGGCCGGAATCCTGCTCGGCTTCGATTCCGCTGGCGCGGCGGGCCTGGATGCGACAATCCGCATCGAAATCGACGGCCGTCGTTTCGAATTCGCCGTGACGCAGGGGCGGCTCGCCGGCGCTCGTGGCGAGCCTTCGGTGGAGATCACCGCCAGCGCCGCGGACCTGGTCACCGCGCGCCTCGGCGCCAGCGAGGCCAAGCGGCGGGCGGCGCTGCGGCGCACCGACTTCGATGGCGACCCCGGCACCGTCGACGCCGTGCGCCGGGCGTTCGCGCTCCTCTAGATCGACTTTTCCGAAATCGTGGATTTTCGGCCCGCACTGCAATACAGTCGTATCGTTTTGCGCCGTTTTCACCTCGAGCATGTCCGAACGAAGGGACGGGTCTGATGAGTTTTGCGGTGCTGCCACCAGAGGTGACGTCCGCGCAGATGTATAGCGGCGCCGGCTCCGGGCCGATGCTGGCCGCCGCGGCGAGCTGGGCCGGGTTGGGCGACGAGTTGGGGTCGGCGGCGGAGTCGTTCTCCTCGGTCACCTCGGGCCTGGCCGGCGGGCCCTGGCAGGGTCCGGCGTCGGCGGCCATGGCGGGCGTGGCCGCCCAGTATGCGCAGTGGCTCGACGCATCGGCGGCTCAGGCCGCCGGAGCTGCCGCGCAGGCCAATGCGACGGCCGAGATCTTCGAGGCGGCCAAGGCGGCGATCACCCACCCGGCGGCCGTCACCGGCAACCGCCTGCAGCTGCTGTCGCTGGTGCGCTCCAACCTGTTCGGGTTCAACGCCCCGGCGATCGCGGCCACCGAGGGTGCGTACGAGGAGATGTGGGCCCAGAACGTCGCCGCGCTGTCGGGCTATCACGGCGCGGCCTCGGCGGTGGTCGCCCAACTGGCGCCCTGGCAGCAATTGCCGTCGGCCCAGGCGACTCCGGCGGTGGCCCTCGGTGCTACCCCTTGGGCTCAAATCGCCGCGGCGCTCGCCCCCGCGCGAACCCAGGCCAACGTGGTTGTCGACCTGGCATCCGAGATGGGCAAAGCCGCGCTCCGGGCTGACCTCCAGCAATTGAACAATGTTGCCCGTCCCCTCGCGGCGATTCCCGTACCACCACCGGTGCAAGCCGTCGAACGCAGCGTGGAAGAGGGCGCCGACGCAATGGCCAGGCTGGCCAGGGGGCTTGAAGCCGAAGCCGAAGCCGACGCCGTTTCGCTCATCACGACCGGAGCTTTACCGGCTCCGCCTGCTACGCCTCCGCCGACCAGTCCGCTGCCGCCGTAGCAATCCTCACCAGGACACCGGAAGTTCGGCGAGACCGCCGGCCAGCACGTCACCGCGCGTCGGCAGTGTCTCGGGATCGACGGCCAGGCGCATCGACGGGAATCGCGGAATCAGTTGTCCGAAAACGGTTTTCAGCTCGATGCGGGCTAGCGGGGCTCCGATGCAGTAGCGGGCGCCGTGCCCGAACGTCAGGTGGGCGGTCTCCTTGCGGGCGACGTCGACACACTGCGGGTCGGGGAAGGCCGTGGGGTCGTGGTTGGCGGCGTTGATGTCCAGCAGCACCAGGTCCCCGGCGTGGATGGCGACGCCGTCGATGTCGAAGTCGGTGCGCGCGTAGCGCGGAACTCCGCCAACACCGCCGCCACCCGACGTCGCCCGCAGCAGCTCCTCGACGGCGTGGGGGATCAGCGCGGGATCGTCGACGAGCGCCCGCCATTGATCGCGATTGGTCAGCAACAGCATTGCGCCCAGCCCGATTTGGACCACCGTGGTCTCGTGCCCGGCGAACAGCAGGAACATCGACATCGTGGCGGCCTCCTCGTCGGAGACGCCGTCGGTGGCGCACAGCCGCGACATCACGTCGTCGCCGGGATGGGCGCGCTTACGTTCGACCATTCGGCGGCCGTACTCGAACAGCTCGGCCAGCCCGCGCTCGGAGCGGGCGTGATCGCGCACGTTGCCGGCGTCCTCCGCCCAGGCCCGGAACTGCTCACGGTCGGCGTATGGCACCCCGAGCAGCTCGCAGATCACCAGGATGGGCAGCGGCAGCGCGAGGCGCGCGTGCAGGTCGGCCGGGGGCCCCTGCGCCGCAAGTTGGTCCAGCAGGCCGGCGGTGAGCGCCGCGACCCTGGGTTCCAGCGACCGCAGGTGCCGCGGTGAGAAGTGAGGCTGCAGCAGTGCGCGCAACCGCGCGTGGTCGGCCTCCTCGGTGTCGAAGTCGCCTAGCGGTCCACCAAACAGCGCGGATTCCCCCGTGCGAGAGGCGGTTTCGGGGTTCCGATGCGAACGACCGAGGCGATCGTCGTCGAGCAGCCGCCGCACCTGCGCGTAGTCGGTGACCAGCCAGGCCTCGTGGCCGACCGGCGTGCGCACCGAATGAATCGCTGTCATGGCGCCACCTTGTATACGGCAAGTTATACAAGATTACTTGTACACTCTGCTCTAGACAAGAGGAGGCTGAGATGACGGTGGTCCGGCCCGAGTCGACCCGGCGGATGCCCCGCGCCCAGCGGCGGGAACAGATCCTCGATGCCGCCACGCGCGCCTTCGCCCGCGGCGGCTTCGCGAACACGGGACTCGACGCCATCGCCGCGGAAGCCGGTGTCACCCCGGTGATCCTGTACCGGCACTTCGCCTCGAAGGCCGACCTGTACCGGGAGGTCATCGAGGGCGGTCACGCACGCCTTCGCGAAGCCACCGGCCCCGACGACTTCGACGACGCCAGCATCCCCGCGCTAATCCGCGCCGCCGCAGCCGATCCCGACACCTTCCGGCTGCTCTATCGCCATGCCGCACGCGAAGCCGACTTCCGCGACATCATCGACACCCTCGTCGAGCGTTCGGCCGAGATCACCCGCCGCCACCTCGAGGACATCGCCGACGAAGGTTGGCGCAACTGGGCGGCGCGGCTGCTGCCCACCATGACGATCGACGCCGTCATCGCCTGGCTCGACGCCGGTCAGCCCGACCCCGATCAAGCCGCCGCCCGAATTCGCAGCGTCGTCGACGCCGTGATCCAGGCCGCGTCGGGCGCTAGCCGAGCAGGGCGTCGATCCACGCCTGGGCGATGAACTTGCCGTAGCGGGTGGCCGACCAACCACGTTCGAGCACGAGAAGCTCGTAGAGCTCGGGCGCGTGGTAGGTCCACAGGATGTCGCGCGCCTGCGTGGCGCTGACCCGAAGCTGTCCGGTGCCGGCGAGGCCGGCGGCGAACATCGTCATGGCCGTGAGGGTTTCGTGCCGGATCTGCTTCCAGACCTCCGCGGCGTCGGCAGACGACGCGGCGCCATCGCGGGCCAGCAGCTGGACCGGGGCGCTGCGCGGCATGGTGGCGGCCAGGTGCTTGGCGTAGAGCTCGAGCTTGCGGGCGGCGTCCGGGGCGTCGCGCACCTTCTGGATGACGTCACGCTCGGCCATCGGGATCGGTTCGTCGTCGCCCGCGACGGACACGTCGAAAAGCGCCTTGAGCACCCCCGCCTTGGTTGCGAAGGCCTTGTACACCGTCTCGACCGACACGCCGGCGTCCCGCGCGATCTCCGCGATGGTCGTCGCGGCATAGCCCTGCGCCAGGAAGCGTTGGCGGGCTGACGTGAGCACCGCGCGCCGATTCCGTTGGGCCTGTTGGCGTCGACGGCTCGAGTCGTAGCGGCGCGGGGGCTGGCTCTTGACAGATCCCATAATTCAGTACATGCTCCTGTATCTATTACAGATTACTGTATCAGAAAAAGGGGAGCCGACATGACAACCGCGACACGCGCCGCCACTTTGGCCGACGGCGACCATCCCACGGCGGTAGCACGCGCCCTGACAACGGAGATCACGCGGGCCGCCGACGACGCCGAGGCGCTCGGCACGCTGCCGAACGAGCTGGTGACGCGGCTGCGTGCGGCCGGCGTCTTCCGGGCGGTGCAACCGCGCGCGCTCGGCGGATTCGAAGTGGCCCCGGTCGACTACATCGAGATGATCGAGGAGATGGCGCGCGCCGACGGTTCGACGGGCTGGATCGCGGCCATCGGCGCCGGCGCACCGGCGTTTACCGCCTGGCTCGAGCCGGCCGTCGCCGAAGACCTGTTCGGTTCGGACGCGGACTTCTTGGCGGCCACCGTGTTTTCCCCCACCGGGCGGGCCGTCCCCGACGGCGCGGGCCGGTTCGCCGTCGACGGCCGATGGCCGTTCGCCAGCGGTTGCCGCCACGCCGAGTGGTTACTGACGGGGATGTTCGTGTTCGACGACGGTCAGGCGCCGCGGATGATTCCGGGACAGGGCCCGGACTGGCGCCTCGGGTTCTTCCCCCGCGCCGAGGCCGAAATCGTCGACAACTGGGACGTTTTGGGGTTGCGCGGCACCGGTAGCAACGACGTGGTGGCCCGGGGCCTGAGCGTCGCCGAGGAACACACCATCGCCCCGTTCTTCGGGCCGGCCCGGCACGACGGGCCGCTGTGGCGGCTGCCGTTCTTCACGATGGTGGGGGTGGCCCTCGTCGGCGTCCCGCTCGGGATAGCGCGGCGCGCCCTCGACGAATTCGCCGACCTGGCGCCCACGAAGACCCGCGCCGGCACGTTCGAGCCGCTCGCCGCGGACCCCGTCGCGCAGGTCGAGTTCGCCGGTGCCGAGGCGGGTTTGCGGTCGGCGCGGGCCTTCGTTCTCGACGAGGCCGGCTCCCTCTGGGACACCGCCCTCGCCGGGGACGCGCCGTCGCTGAAGCAGCGCGCTCGTTTCCAGCTCGCCGCCCAGCAGGCGATGCGCGCGGCGCGCCAAGCGGTCGACACGACGTTCGGCCTGACCGGTGCGGGTGCGGTGCACGCCGCCCATCCGCTGCAACGATGCTTCCGGGATTTGCACACCGTCGGCCAGCACGTGTACTTCAGCCCGGCCGCGCTGAAGCGCTACGCCAACACCTACTTCGGCATCGCCCAACCGACACACCTGCTGTGACACCGACCTACAGGGCGTTGATCCACTTTTCCATCCGCCGGGCCTGGTGCGCCATCAGCTCGGGTTGAGCCAGCGCGTTAGTCAGCACCGCGCTGCCCTCGTAGGCGATGACGAGCTCGCGCGCCAGGTCGCGCGCGTCGCGGCGACCCATCGCGTGGAATTGCTGCTCGGCCCAGTCCAGCAGGGTTTGCATAAGGGGGGCGGTCAGTGCGGGTGATCGGCCAGGTTGGTTCGCCAGCTCGGTGCACAGGGTCCCCAAGGCGCAGCCGTGGTCGGCGATGGCCTCGCTCGATTCGGCCAGCATCCCCACGAGCGCCTTGAGCCGGGCCTTGGGGCTCCCGTACTTGCGCTGCAGGGCCGCGGTCGCGGCCCGGATTTCCTCGGTGCGCGCCTCGACGACGGCGGCCACGATGTCGTCTTTGGTCTTGAAGTAGTAGTACATGTTGCCCAGTGGCACGTCGGCGGCCTCGGCGATGTGCGCGAGCGTGGTGCCCGCGATGCCCTGGCGGTAGAACAGGTCGCAGGCGGCGGCGATCAGTCGCTCACGCTTGCCGGGCGGTGGCGCCAAGGGGGCCTCGCCGGCGTCGGTTAAGTCAGCCATATCACTCACGGACTATAGACGGCACGCGGCCATGCTCAGGTTCCACAGCAGCTCCCTGTTCTCCGGGGTGTTGTAGGCGCTCTTGACGTTCTTCGGCGCGGCGTTGATGAAGTACTGGCCGGAGGCCGCCGCCGCGTCCGGTGAGGTGGCGAGGAACAGCGAGGTGGCGGCACCCTGCTGCGGCGACCGGGAAAACGGCAGCGCCGCAAAGGAGATCGCGCGGAAGACCCCTTGGGCTCCACGCATCATCGGCGTTCGGACGATCCCAGGGTGCGCGGCGTTGGCGGTGACGCGGGTCGGGCGAAGTCGATGCGCCAGTTCGATGGTGAAGAGCAGCACGCACAACTTGGACGCGGCATACGTGCGGATCGTCGAGAAGCGGCGTTCGCTCTGCAGGTTGTCCGGTTCGAACTTGCCGGCGCGGTAGACGCTCGAACTGAGATTGACGACCCTGCCCTGCGGGCTTTTTTCCAATTCGCCCAGCAGCAATTGGGTGAGATAGAACTGCGCCAGGTAGTTGACCTGAAACGTCGTCTCGTATCCGTCGGCGGTCAGCACGCGTTGCGGCATGATGACGCCGGCGTTGTTGATCAGCACGTTCAGTCGCGGGTAGCGGGCCCTAAACGCCTCGGCCAGCCGGTGCAGCTGCGCGAGCGACCCTAGGTCGGCGGTGAGGTAAGCGACGTCGCGGTTGCCGGTCGCCGCGACGATTTCGCTTGCGACGCTTGCCGCCTTCGCCTCGTTGCGCGCGGCCAGCACCACACAGTAGCCGGTGCGGGCGAGCTCGGTGGCGGTGACCTTGCCGATGCCGTCGGTGGCTCCGGTGATGAGGCAGATGGGCCTGTCCATATATTTCGAGCGCCTATCTGGACTCGGCCAGGGTGGGCCGCAACAACATCCGCGACATCACCGAGCGGGTGACGGCCGCCGGCACCAGCGCGGCGGTCACCCGGTTCATTCGTCCCGGTATGCAGTTGGCGCGATTGCGTTCGAGGGCGCGCAGCGCCTCCCGGGCGCAAGCGTCCGGCGCCATGGGCGATATCGGCATCTTGTCGGGGTCGAGGCCCAGGTCGCCCAGCGCCGGCGTGCGGGTGGGCCCCGGGTGCAGCACCGTAACGTGCACCCCCCGCTTGGCCAGCTCGCCGTGCAGGCCGACGCCGAGGCTGGTGATGTAGGCCTTGGTCGCCGCGGTGTGCGCCATGTAGGGCACGCCATGCACCGCTCCGAGCGCGGAGACCAGCAGGATGCCGCCGCGGCCGCGCCGCACCAGCCGTTCACCGAAGTGGTGCGTCAAGCCCAGGTGTGCGGCGGTGTTCAGCCGCAGGATCGCGCGCTGGGCCTGCAGGTCGGAGCCCACGAGGGCACCGGGCAGGGCCGTGCCGGCATTGGAGACCAGCAGCCCGACGTCGATGTCGTTGGTGGCCTGGACGATTGGGGTCAGCGAGCCCGGGTCGGACAGGTCGACGCCGACGGCCCGGTAGTCGACGCCGTAGCCCCGGCTCAGCCCTTCCCCTAGCTCCTGCAGCACGGCCAGGCGCCGCGCGACGAGGACCACGTTGACGCCCGAATCGGCGATCTGGTGCGCGAATTCGCGCCCGATTCCCGACGACGCGCCCGTCACGACCGCCCATGGGCCAAACCGATCTGCGCTAATGCTCATGCGTGCAAACCTCCGTATCGAGTTAGTTGCCTAACTTAGCAGCTGCGGCATCGGTCGGCAAGCGGGGGAGAGTAGGTGCCGCATTTTTTGCCGCAAGCTTCTGGAAATCAACGTTTTCTTGCGTCGCCGCCATCGCAGTGGTTAGCGTATGTATTAGTTGGCTAACCAACTATGGACGCACAGGGGTGAGGATGAGTGTCGTCAAACGCGCGTGGATTCCACTGGTCGTCGTGGTCCTGGTCGGCGTCGCGGGTTTCGCCGTCTACCGGCTACATGGCGTCTTCGGCGCGCGCGGCGGCACGTCGGCCGTCGGCGCGCGCTCCGATGACATCAAGCCCTTCAACCCCAAGCGCGTGACCCTGGAGGTCTTTGGGCAGGAGGGGACCGTGGCGGACATCAACTATCTCGACGTCGACGCCGCACCGCAGCGGGTCGACGGCACGCCGCTGCCGTGGACGTACAGCGTGGCCACGACCGCTCCGGCGGTCAGCGTGAATGTCGTGGCCCAGGGCGACGGTGACGTCATCGGCTGCCGAATCACGGTGAACGGCGACGTCAAGGCCCAGCGAACGGCATCGGGGATCCACCCGCAAACCTATTGCCTGGTGAAGTCCGCGTGATCGCGCGAACGGTCCGCCGGCTGTCGGTGCCCATCCTGCTTTTCTGGCTCGGGCTGGCCGCGGTCACCAATGTCTTTGTACCGCAACTGGAAGCGGTCGGGGAAGCGCACGCCGTTTCGATGAGCCCCGACGACGCCCCGGCGATACAGGCGATGAAGCGTATCGGCCAGGTGTTCGGAGAATTCGACTCCGACAGCGCGGTCATGGTCGTGCTGGAAGGCCAGGCGCCGCTGGGCGACGCGGCGCACCGCTTTTACGACGACCTGATGCGCAGGCTCGCCCGCGACCGCAAGCATGTCGAGCACATCCAAGACTTCTGGGGCGATCCGCTCACCGCGGCCGGGTCGCAGAGCGCCGACGGCAAGGCCGCCTACGTTCAGGTTTTCCTCGCGGGCCACCAGGGCGAGACACTGGCCAACGAGTCCGTCGACGCCGTCCGGGGAATCGTGTCAAGTGCGCTGGCGCCCAACGGCGTCCGGGCATACGTCGCCGGCCCGGCGGCCGTGACCACCGATCAGCTCGAGTTCGGCAACAAGAGCGCCCGCAAGGTGATGGGTGTGACGGTCGGGGTCATCGTGCTGATGCTGCTGATCGTCTACCGCTCCGTGGTCACCGTCCTGCTGACCCTGCTGATGGTCTTCATCGAACTGCCCGCCGTGCAAGGAGTCATCGCATTCCTCGGAAACCAGGGGTTCATCGGGCTTTCCACCTTCGCGGTCCAGATCCTTCCGGTCCTCGCCATCGCCGCGGGCACCGATTACGCGATATTCATCGTGGGCCGATATCAGGAGGCTCGGCAGACCGGGCAGGACCGAGAGGCCGCCTACTACACCATGTTTGGCGGCAGCGCCCACGTGGTCCTCGGCTCGGGCCTGACCATCGCCGGCGCGATGTTCTGCCTCAGCTTCACCACGCTGCCCTACTTCCAGACCCTGGGCGCGCCGTGCGCGATCGGGATGTTCACCATGGTGGCGGGCGCGCTCACGCTCGGCCCGGCCATCGTCACGCTGGGCAGCCGATTCGGCCTGTTCGATCCCAAACGGAAGATCAAGACGCGCGGGTGGCGGCGGGTGGGAACTGCCGTCGTCCGGTGGCCCGCACCGATACTCGCGGCGGCGTCGGCGAGCGCGCTCGTCGGGCTGCTCGCCCTGCCGTCGTTCACGACGAGTTACAGCGACCGCAATTACCTACCCCGGATCACCCCGTCCAACATCGGGTACGCCGCGGCCGAGCGGCACTTTTCGCCCGCCCGGTTGAACCCCGACCTGCTGTTGGTGGAGGCCGACCACGACATGCGCAATCCCGCCGACATGCTCGTGCTGGACCGGCTGGCCAAGGGCGTGTTCGGGGCCGACGGCGTGGCCCGCGTTCAATCCATCACCCGTCCGTTGGGCGCCCCAATCACGCACACCTCCATCCCATTTCAGATCAGCATGCAGGGCACCACGCTGACCGAGAACATGAAGTACCTGCATGACCGCATGGCCGACATGCGGGCCATCGCCGATCAGATGTCCGGCGTCATCGACACCATGCAACGCATGCTCGCCATGATGCGCGAGCTCGCCACCACCACACACGACGTCGCCGGCCAGACGAAGCGGATCGTCGACGACACGACCCAAGTGCGCGACCGGATCGCCGATTTCGACGACTTCTTCCGCCCGCTGCGTGGCTACTTCCACTGGGAGCAACACTGTTTCGACATCCCCGTCTGCTGGGCGCTGCGATCGGCATTCGACGCGCTCGACGGCGTCGACACGCTCACCGACGACCTGGGCGGCCTGGTCAAGGACACCGACCGGCTGGACAGCCTGATGCCGCAGCTGATTTCGCTGCTGCCGCCGATCATCGACGCGACGACGACCATGCGCACCATGACCATGACGATGTACAGCACGTTCGCGGGCCTGCTGGACCAGATGGACGCCGCGCAGCAGAACGCCTCCGCGATGGGGAAAGCCTTCGACACGGCCAAGAACGACGACTCGTTCTACCTGCCGCCGGAGGTCTTCGACAACCCGGACTTCAAACGGGGCCTGGCGATGTTCCTCTCGCCGGACGGCAAGGCCGCGCGACTGATCATCACCCACGACGGGGATCCCGCCACCCCCGAAGGCGTCTCGCGCGTCGACGCCATCAAGAAGGCCGCGCGTCACGCCCTCAAAGGAACGCCCTTGGAAGATGCCAGGATCTACCTGGGTGGCACCGCCGCGACGTACAAGGACATGAGCGACGCGGCCAAGTACGACCTGCTGATCGCGGGAATCGCCGCGGCCTGCCTGATCTTCATCATCATGCTGGTCATCACCGGCAGCGTCGTCGCGGCCCTGGTCATCATCGGGACGGTGGTGCTCTCGCTGGGATCTTCGTTCGGGCTGTCGGTGCTGGTGTGGCAAGACATCCTCGGTATTCCGTTGCACTGGTTGGTCATCGCGATGGCGCTGATCGTGCTGCTGGCCGTGGGATCGGACTACAACCTGTTGCTCGTCTCGCGGTTCAAAGAGGAAATCGGCGCCGGAATCAAGACCGGGATCATCCGCGCGATGGGCGGAACCGGGGCGGTGGTGACCTCCGCGGGCCTGGTGTTCGCGTTCACCATGGCGTCCTTCGTGTTCAGCGACCTGCAGATGATCGGCCAGTTCGGGACCATCGTCGGCATCGGCCTGCTTTTCGACACGCTGATCGTGCGGTCGCTGATGACACCGTCGATCGCCGCCCTGCTCGGGCGGTGGTTCTGGTGGCCCCGGCGGGTGGGTCCCCGCCCTCGCGCGCGGGGGCCCCGTCACACCCTGTCGACCCCGACCGCCATCGAAAGCGTGCGCCCATGACCCTCCGCCGCAGCAGACACCAGAAGCTGTCCGAGTCGATCCGCATCGCCGCCCCGCCCGACCAGGTGTGGGAACTGATCACCACCGTCGCCGGCATCACGGAGTGGTATGACGCCTGGGACGCGGTGGAGCACTCCGCCGACGAGGAACGGCTCCAGGTCGGCACGTCGTTTCGACTGATCCGCCGCCGCAAGGGCCGCGACGACACCGTGCTGTGCCGCGTGACCTCGATGCAGCCGGGCAGGCGGTTGTGCTGGGTGCAGTACGCCCCCCACCTGCCCGCCATGTCGGTCGAGTTCCGGTTGGCTGCCGGAACCGACGCCGGCACGCTGCTCAGCCACACCAGGAGCTGGCTCGAACCGGGTAATCGCTGATGCCACTCGGCTGGCTGCCACTAAGCTGGCTGCCGTGGAAACCCCCTCGCCCCGGCCCGTGCTGGTCGTCGACTTCGGCGCGCAGTACGCGCAGTTGATCGCGCGCCGGGTCCGCGAGGCCCGGGTGTTTTCCGAGGTCATCCCGCACACCGCCACGGTCGAGGAGATCAAGGACCGGGACCCCGCGGCGATCGTGCTGTCCGGCGGGCCGGCCAGCGTCTACGCCGACGGAGCCCCGCAGCTCGACCCGGCGCTGTTCGACCTCGGGCTGCCGGTGTTCGGCATCTGCTACGGCTTTCAGGCCATGGCGCAGGCCCTGGGCGGGACCGTCGCGCACACCGGCACCAGCGAGTACGGCCGCACCGAGCTGAAAGTCGTTGGCGGCGAACTGCATTCGGGCCTGCCCGATGTCCAGCCGGTCTGGATGAGCCACGGCGACGCGGTCACCGCGGCGCCGGACGGGTTCGACGTGGTGGCCAGCAGCGCGGGCGCCGCCGTCGCCGCCTTCGAGAACCGGGCCCGGCGCCTGGCCGGCGTGCAGTACCACCCGGAGGTGATGCACACCCCGCACGGGCAGCAGGTGCTCAGCCGGTTCCTGCACGACTTCGCCGGCCTCGGCGCGGAGTGGACGCCGGCCAACATCGCCGACGCGCTCGTCGAGCAGGTGCGCGCCCAGATCGGTGACGGCCGCGCCATCTGTGGGCTGTCCGGTGGGGTGGATTCGGCGGTGGCCGCGGCGCTGGTGCAGCGCGCCATCGGTGACCGATTGACCTGTGTGTTCGTCGACCACGGGTTGCTGCGCGCCGGCGAGCGCGATCAGGTGCAGCGCGACTTCGTGGCCGCCACCGGCGCCAACCTGGTCACCGTCGACGCCGCGGACACCTTCCTGCAGGCGCTGTCGGGCGTGACCAATCCCGAAGGCAAGCGCAAGATCATCGGCCGCCAGTTCATCCGGGCGTTCGAGGGCGCGGTGCGAGACATCGTGCAAGAAGAGGGGGCGGAGAGCGGGTCTGACGTCGAGTTCCTGGTGCAGGGCACGCTGTATCCCGACGTGGTGGAGTCCGGTGGGGGCAGCGGCACCGCGAACATCAAGAGCCACCACAACGTCGGCGGCCTGCCCGACGACCTGAAGTTCAAGCTCGTCGAGCCGCTGCGGCTGCTGTTCAAGGACGAGGTGCGTGCGGTAGGGCGCGAGCTGGGCTTGCCGGAGGAAATCGTTGCGCGCCAACCGTTTCCGGGGCCCGGTCTGGGCATCCGGATCGTCGGCGAGGTCACCGCGCAGCGGCTGGACACGCTGCGGCGCGCCGATGAGATCGCGCGCGAGGAGCTCACCGCCGCGGGCCTGGACAAGCAGATCTGGCAGTGCCCGGTGGTGCTGCTGGGCGACGTCCGGTCGGTCGGCGTGCAGGGCGACAACCGGACCTACGGCCACCCGATCGTGCTGCGGCCGGTGTCCAGCGAGGACGCCATGACCGCCGATTGGACCCGGGTGCCCTACGAGGTGCTGGAGCGCATCTCCACGCGGATCACCAACGAGGTGGCCGAGGTCAACCGCGTGGTGCTGGACATCACCAGCAAGCCGCCCGGCACCATCGAGTGGGAGTAGCTCGGCGGTTTATGCTCGCGGGTCCGTTGTGAGGCCCGGCCAGGCGGCCATCGCGGCCGCGACTGCGCCCATGAGCGCTTTGCGGGAGGCGCCGTCGCCGGCGCGCACGGCCAGGCCGTGGATCACGGTGGCGTAGAACGATGCGATGGTATCGATGTCGGTCGATGCCGCCAGTTCACCTTCGTCGACGGCGCGGGCGAGCCGTGCCTTGATGACTTTCGGGGTTTGCCGGCGGATGGCCTGTAGGTAGTCCTGCGCCCCGCTATTGGCCGGCGTGCAATTCGTCGCACCCAGCACCAGCAAGCATCCGTGGGGTTGCCCTGAGCGGCTGAAGGATTCAGCGGTGAGTCGCAGCATCTCGTGCAGGGCTTCGCGAGCGGTCGGAGTTTCCTGCAACGCGTGCAGCGCGGGCGCGCCGACTGTCTGCTGGTAGGCATCGACGGCTTGACGAAACAGGGCCTCTTTGGACCCGAACGCGTGGTACAGGCTGGTCGCGCTGATATCGCCCATGGCAGCCAACAGGTCCTCCAGGGTGGTGCCCTCGTAGCCGCGTTCCCAGAACAACATCATCGCGCTGTGCAGCGCCTCGTCGCGGTCGAATCCCGGCGGTCGTCCCCTCTTCACCATGTCCTCCTCCATTTCTGTAGTTCATACTACATAAACTCTTGACACGGTCGCTCCCGGCCCACCACTATTTCTGTAGGACGGACTACAAAATAGCGAAGGGTAAGAGGATGGGCGGTTCTGCACAACCTGTCGTGCTCGTCACCGGCGGCACCACCGGCATCGGATACGCGAGCGCAGTGGCGCTACACAAACGGGGTTACGCGGTGCTGGTGACCGGCAACAATCCGGCCAGGCTGGCAGCTGCTCGTGACGGTATGCCCGCCGATATCGTTGTGCTGCAGGCAGATTCGGCAGATGTCGCATCGGCCGATCTGATCGCTGATGAACTGCGGCGGCGGTGGGGCGGTGTCGATGCTGTCGTGCTCAACGCGGGCATCGGGCGGATGTTGCCCATCGAGGCCGTCGAGGAAGGGATCTTCGACGAGCACTTCGCGGTCAACGTGAAAGGCCCGTTTTTCACTCTGCAGAAGGTGCTGCCCCTGCTGCCGTCGGGCGGGTCGATCGTCATCACCAGTGCGGTCGGGACGTATCTGGGCGCGCCGAACTGGTCGGTGTACACCGCCACCAAGGGCGCCTTGGCGGCCATGGTGCGTGCGCTGGCCGCTGAACTCGCGCCGCGTGGAATCCGGGTGAATTCGGTGAGCCCGGGCCCGATCGACAACGCCGCCTTCGACAAACTCGGAATGCCGCCCGAGGAATTGGCAGCCTTCAAAGCCCTGTTGCCCCAGCGCATTCCGATGGGCCGCTTCGGTGTCGAGGACGAGACCGCGCGCCTGATCGCCTTCCTGGTGTCGCCCGAGGCGAGCTTCATCACTGGCGAAGACATCCGTGTCGACGGCGGCCTGGCCGCCACTCTCTGAACGGACGCCAGCCGATCCCACCCCTGCCCTACCGGCTCGCCTCACCCACCCACGGAGACAAACCATGACGCATAACCCCATCCTGGTCACCGGAGCCACCGGCCGCGTCGGCCGCCACCTCGTCACCCAACTCGCCGCCGCCGGGCATCCGGTCCGAGCTCTGATTCGTGATCCGTCCAAAGCCGCCATGTTCCCGCCCTCCGTCGAAGCGGTAGTGGCCGACCTGAGCGAACCCCGGTCGCTGACCGCCGCGTTCGACCGAGCCGAGCGGGTGTTCGTGTTGGCCCCCACCCCGCCGATACCGGACATGGAACAACTGGAGATCAACGCGTTCGTCGCCGCCGAACAAGCCGGCGCCCGCCACATCGTCTACCTGTCCAACTTCGGTGCCGGCCGCTTCCACCACCCGCTGTTCACCGCGCACGGAGCCAACGAATGGCGCCTCCGCTCCCTGGCCGTCGAGTGGACCATCCTGCGCCCCACCCGATTCATGACCGAAGTGCCGTTCACCTGGCACGGCATCCACACCGAGGCGACCCTGCGCGAACCCGTCGGCGGTCAGCCGCTGACCATCGTCGATCCGCACGACATCGCCGCGGCCGCAGCGCTGATCCTGACCACCGATGGTCATGCCTCCCGCATCTACGAACTCACCGGTCAGGCCATCACCGGCCCCCAGATCGCCGAGCACCTTTCCGCAACCTTGAACCGGCCGATCGGATTCGAAGATTGCACCGAGGACGTCTTCGACCGCGACCTCGTCGACGGCGGGGTGCCCACAGCAGTGATCGAGATCCTGCACGAAGTCTTTCGCACCGTGCGCCAAGGCCACTGGTACGACACCCCCACCCTGGCGAACCTGCTCGGGCGCCCGCCCCGCAGCTACGCCGACTGGCTGCGCGACAACCGCGAGCGGCTTCCGGCCGACCGCGAGGCGCTCAAGTGAGCAAACCTCGACCCGAGCTTCCCGCGGCGATGCTGCGCTTCTCCAAAGTGCCGGCCGCGTTGCTGCGCGCCGGCATTCCCCTTGGCCCGCTGTACCTTCTCGAGAGCCGCGGCCGGCGCAGCGGAACGCTGCGCTCCGTCCCCGTGGTCGTCTTCCGCCACGACGACGGCCGCTGGCTGGTGTCGATGTACGGCGAAACCGGGTGGGTCGCCAACGTGCGGGACGCCGGCACGGCTGTCATCCGGCGCGGGCGCCGGGCGGAGACCGTCCACTGCACCGAAGTCACCGACAACCGCCGCGCCGAGGTCGCCATGCACCTGCGACGCAAATTCGGTTTCATCCCGTTTGTCCGGGCCGCGTTCAACGCCAACCCGAGCGACGGCCCGGGCGCTTTCGAGGCCGAACAGCGCCGCCACCCGGCATTCCTCATCGCGCGGGAGTAACGCGGGAGTAACTACGCCACGAATTCGCGCCTGCCGTAGGCGATCGTGGCGGCCTCCCAATTGCCGCCGGCCGCGCCGACGAGTCGGCGGGCGACGTCTCGATCGTCGTTGCCGGCGACCAGGATCAGGGTGTGGTCGGTCGTGGTGACGGATCCGCCGCGGATGCGTTCGCGGGCGACCGGGTCGCCCGCCAGCGCGTCGCCGAAGCGGGCGACGTCGACATCCGGCACGGCGATGATGATCGCGTCCTCTCCCGGCGCGCGCTCGTAGTCGAAGGTCAGCACCGCTTCCTGGTCGAACTGGCGGCGCAGCGCCTCGGCGGCGGTGTGCAACGAGCCGTCGGCGCCGCACAGATGAAATTCCCGCGAGCGCTCCTGGGTGTTCCGTTGCAGCGCGCTCGACCAGTACACCCCGTCGAGCGGGGTCGATCCCGTCACCGTCGCGCCGCTGAGCGCGATCGTCGCGGTGGCCTGCGCCTCGAACAGGGGATCGGTGGTGTCGGTGGCGAACAGCTCCGCCGGTCGGCAGGGAGCGGCGACGCTCGGAGCCGAAAAAGTGCAGCAAAAAAGCACCATCAGCCACACCAGCAACGACCGCATAAAGCAGCCTCTCACGTTTCTTGACGCTTGTCGGAGGGTGGGTGTTTACTCGCGAATGTATCGAACATACATTCGAACAGGAGGCAGTCATGACCGCGGCTTTGGCCTCCGATAACCGCGCTGAGCAGCTGGAATCGCTGCGCAGGCGGATGGCTGCAATGTCCGGGCGAGCCCCCGACCCGCTGCCGGATTCGGAATCCGTGGTGGCGCTCCCGCGGTGGCTGGCGGAGTCGCTGCCGGCGCCGTTGCCGCGCGGGACGGTGGCGGTGTGCTCGGGGGCCCGGTCGCTGCTGCTGAGCGTGGTGGCCTCGGTGACGGCGGCGGGGGGCAACGTCGCCATCGTCGGCCAACCGGACCTCGGGCTGCTGGCCGCGGCGGAGATGGGGGCGGACCTGAGCCGGCTCGCGGTGATACCGGATCCCGGAACCGATCCGGTCGAGGTGGCCGCGGTGCTCATCGACGGCATGGACCTGGTGGTGCTCGGCCTGGGCGGGCGGCAGGTGCCGCACACCCGGGCGCGGGCGGTGGTGGCGCGGGCCCGCAACAAGGGGTGCACCCTGCTGGTCACCGACGGCGACTGGCAGGGGGCGCCGACGCGGCTCGCGGCCCGGGTCTGCGGCTACGAGATCACTTCGGCTTCTTCAGGGGTTCCCGCCCCGGGCTTCGGCCGGATCGGCAGGGTGCGGCTGCAGATCAGCGGTGTGTGCGCGGGCAGGCGGGTGATCGGCCGGGCGCGGGCCGGGTGACCCCATGGCATCCCGGGCCCTGGCGATCTGGTGCATGGACTGGCCGGCGGTCGCGGCGGCGGCCGCGGCGGACCTGCCCGCGACGGCCCCGATCGCGGTCACGCTGGCCAACCGGGTGATCGCCTGCTCGTCGGGCGCCCGCGCGGCGGGAGTGCGGCGCGGGCTGCGGCGACGGGAGGCGGCGGCGCGGTGTCCGCAACTGCACGTCGCGCCGGCCGACGCCGACCGCGACGCCCGCTTCTTCGAACCGGTGATCGCCGCGGTGGACGACCTGGTGCCCCGCGCCGAGGTGCTGCGGCCCGGGCTGCTGGTGCTGCCGGTGCGCGGGGCGGCCCGCTACTTCGGGTCCGAGGAGCAGGCCGCCGAGCGGCTGATCGACGCGGTCGCCGCGGCCGGCGCCGAGTGCCAGGTGGGCATCGCCGACCAGCTGTCCACCGCGGTCTTCGCCGCGCGGGCGGGCCGGATCGTCGAGGCGGGGGGCGACGCGAGGTTCCTGTCGGTGCTGTCGATCCGGCAGCTCGCCACCGAACCGAGCCTGTCCGGTCCGGGGCGGGAAGAGCTGACGGATCTGTTGTGGCGGATGGGAATTCGCACCATCGGGCAGTTCGCCGCGCTGTCTAGGACCGACGTGGCCTCCCGGTTCGGCGCCGACGGGATGGCCGCGCACCGGTTCGCCCGCGGCGAACCCGAGCGTGGGCCGTCCGGGCGCGAGCCGCCGCCGGAGCTCGAGGCGGTGCTGGATTGCGACCCGCCGATCGACCGGGTCGATGCCGCGGCCTTCGCCGGCCGCTTCCTGGCCGGCGCGCTGCACCAGGCGCTGATGGCCGCGGGGGTGGGCTGCACCCGGCTGGCCATCCACGCCGTCACCGCCAACGGCGAAGAGCTGCAACGGGTATGGCGGTGCGCCGAGCCGTTGACCGAGGACGCCACCGCCGACCGGGTGCGCTGGCAGCTGGACGGATGGCTGAGCAGCCGATCCGCCCGCACCCCGCGCCCGACCGCGCCGGTGACGCTGTTGCGGCTGCAGGCGGTGGAGGTGGTGTCCGCCGAGGCGCTGCAGTTGCCGCTGTGGGGTGGGCTCGGCGAGGAGGACAGGCTGCGGGCCCGTCGCGCGCTGGTGCGGGTGCAGGGCCTGCTCGGCCCGGAGGCGGTGCGGGTGCCGGTGCTGTCCGGCGGGCGGGGGCCCGCCGAACGCATCACGCTGACCCCGCTGGGCGACGAGCCGGTACCACACGCCGACCCGGGCCCGCCGTGGCCCGGTCAACTGCCCGAGCCGTCGCCGGCCGTGCTGCTGGACGACCCGGTGGATCTGCTTGACGCCCAGGGCAATCCGATACGCGTCACCGCCCGGGGGATGTTCTCGGCCGACCCCGCCCATCTGACCGTGCGCGGCCGGGACCAGGGGCTGCGCTGGTGGGCCGGGCCGTGGCCGGTCGACGAGCGGTGGTGGGATCCAGACGCGAAGGGCCGCGCCGCCCGCGCCCAGGTCTTGCTGGAGGACGAGCGGGCGTTTCTGCTGTGCTACCGCCAGCGGCGCTGGTATCTCGAGGGGGCCTACGAGTAGCGCTGCGACTCAACGTGTTCAAACCTTCGGTACCGTGGTAGTCGAAGTCATTCGGTATTGAGTGAAGGGGTAAGGATGGCGGCTGAAATCGGCCGGCGGGTCGACGACGTCCTCGCACGAAGCACGGGCGCCGTCCTCGAAGCTGCGCACGCGACGGTGCTCCACCTGAGCCGGATGGTCGGCGCCGTGTCGGAGGCCGCGTCGAGGGCCGTCTCAAAAGTCGGCAGCGAGGCCGATGACTTGGTCTGGTCTTACCGTCATGTCGCCGGCAACCGCGCAGACTCGCCGGACTCGGGCGGTCCCGACAACCTGATCGACATCCGCTCGGTCAGATCCGCCGCGCGAACGGCCCGACCCGCTCGATGAACCGCTCGAAGAACACCGAAGCGTCCACGTCAACACCGATCAGCGCGTTGGCTTTTCGATCCCCCGACCAATCGGGGGTCGTCACGCCCCGGGTCGGCGTGTCCGCCAGCTCGATGTCCACCGTCGCCGCCCGGGTCGTTATCAGCTGCGCGTCCAGCGCCGCCGCCGCGGCCAGCGGGTCGTGCATATAGGCGACGTAGCCGTGCCCGCGGACCTCGTGGGATTCGAAGTAGAACCGCATCGCGTCCTCGATCACCGGAACTAGGGGCGACGGCCCCGCGGCGGCCGCGAGCTCGGCCAGGATCTCGGGTGTCATCGCGACGCGCCGGGTGAGGTCCAGGCCGCAGACGATCGGAAGTCGTTGCTGCCCGGCCCAGCCGGCGAAGACCTCGCCGGCCGCCTCGGGATCCACCCGGATGTTCCACTCGGCCATCGGGTTTATGTCGCCGCCGAACGAGCCGCCCATGATCACCAGCCGTCGCAGCAGCGCCGGCAGCGCCGGTTCGGCGCGCAGCGCGAGCGCCAGGTTGGTCAGCGGGCCGGTGACCAGCCCGACCAGCTCCCCGGGGTGGGCGCGCGCCGCGGCCACCCACGCGGCGGTGGCGTCGTGGTCGGTGAGCCGCCGGTCGGTGCGGGGCAGCTCGGCATATCCCAAACCCTTGGGGCCGTGGAACTTCGAGTGATGCGGCCAGTGGCCGCACAGCGGGTCGTCGGCGCCCTTGGATACGGGTATGGCTGGGGCCCGGCACAATTCGAGCAACCGAAGGTTGTTTTCGCAGACCTGCTCGACGTGGATGTTGCCGCCGGTGGAGGCGATGCCCACCACGTCGGCGTCGGCGCTGGCCAGCAGGTAGATCAACGCCATCGCGTCGTCGATGCCGGTGTCGACGTCGACGAAAAGGCGGTTCACCGCCGTGATCTTACGGCCAGGCGGACGCGAACGTGATCACCAGGACGTCGCGCTGCGCCGGCCCGGAGCCGTCGATCGGCCGGATCGGCGACACCGCGTGCAGGGTGCGGCGGTCGTCGCCCAGCATCAGCGTCCCCGGCTCGGCCAGCGTCGTCGCCAGCAGCCGGCGACCCTCGAGGTCACACACCGTGCTCTCGCCGCCGATGGCGTTGCGCCGCCCGATCAGCAGCGAGCTGACCAGGGTGACGCCGTCGCGGTGCAGGCCCTCGGGCGTCGGGCTGCCGTCATCGTCCGTGCAGCATCGGATGCGAAACGGGTGCACCTTGACGTTCCAGTCGGCCACGTCGTCCAGGGCGGCGGCCACCCGGGCCAGCAGCCCGATCACCTTGTGCAGCAGGGGATCCGCGGCGAACGCATCGGTCAGCGGCTCGAACTCGCGGTCCCTGCCGACGTAGAGCGGGTTGGAGTCCTGCGGTTGGACGAACGCCAGCTTGGGCATCGGGCGCAGCACGCCGTCACGAAACGAGTACTGGCCGTAGCGGCGCAATCGCCGGACCCCCAGCTCGGCCGCGTAGGGGTCGGGCGCCAGCTGCCGCCAATGCCGGGCGAACCGCGTCCACTCTTCGCGGCCGACCTCGAGGCTGCGCGTCACGTCGAGCGCGGGTAGCACGGCGACGCCGGTCGTGGCGACGAGCCGGCCCGCGGCGGCCACCGGGTCGGCGTCCGTCCGCTTTTCGCAAAGGACCATCGCGCCGGAATACCGCAATCGGGCCGGGCTAAAACCCCGGGTTTACCAGTGCACTCCGGGTACCCGTCGCACCAGCCGCTTGACCGGTCGCGGCGTGCGGAGTCCGGTGACGGTGCGGGTCGGGCGCTTCGGCCGGCGGTTCGGCACCTTCGTCGGCGCAGTGGCTTCGGTGGGC
Organism: Mycobacterium sp. E2327; assembly: GCF_001672675.1. Taxonomy (NCBI): domain Bacteria; kingdom Bacillati; phylum Actinomycetota; class Actinomycetes; order Mycobacteriales; family Mycobacteriaceae; genus Mycobacterium; species Mycobacterium sp. E2327. The sequence continues at coordinate 34,515 of NZ_LZKE01000251.1, read as the reverse complement.
AGCCCGCGCGCCGCGGCGGAATCCGGGTAGCCGAGGTAGAGCTGGTGCAGGATGCGCCGCGACGTCCTGGGCGCGAAGTAGTTGCCGGCCTCGGCGAGTGTGCCCAGCGGGGTGTCGATGCGGGCCGGCTTGTCGACGAGGCCGCGCACCACCATCGCCGCCGCGCGCTCGGGGCTGATCGCGGGAACCGGGTTGAGCCGGTGCGACGGCGCGATCATGGGTGTGCGGACCAGCGGCATGTGGATGTTGGTGAACGTGATGTGGTCTGACAGCGTCTCCGACCCGACGACGTCGGCGAACGCGTCGAGCGCCGCCTTGCTCGGCAGGTACGAGCTGTATTTGGGGTTGCGTGCCTGCACGCCCGCGCTGGAGACATTGACGACGTGACCGAAGCGCCGCTCGCGCCAGTGCGGCAGCAGCGCCAGCACCATGCGCACCGCGCCGAAGTAGTTGACCGCCATCACCCGCTCGTAGTCGTGCAGCCGTTCGGTGGAGTTGACCACGGAGCGCCGGATCGACCGGCCGGCGTTGTTGACCAGGTAGTCGACGTGGTCGAAGCGGCCGAGGATGTCCTTGATGGTGTGCTCGACGGACGCGGAATCGGTGACGTCGCAGGCGAACGCGTGCGCCTGCCCGCCGCCCGCGCGGATTTCGGCGACCAGCTCGTCGAGCGCGTCGGCGTTGCGGGCCAGCGCGAACACCGTCGCCCCCTTTTCCGCGACCGCGATTGCCGACGCCCGCCCGATCCCGCTGGACGCGCCGGTGATGATGACGTGCCGGCCCTGCAAGGGGCCCCTCGGGTCGTCGCGCCGCGCGCGGTCGGGGTCGAGGTGCTCGGCCCAATACCGCCACAACCGGGGCGCGTAGCTGGCGAACTCCGGGACCTCGATTCCCTTGCCCCGCAATGCTTTTCGGGTCCCGTCGCTGATGAAGGTGGGCTTCAGGTCGACGACGTCGAAGATCTCGGCGGGGATCCCGAGCTGGGTGGCCGCCATGTTGCGCAACACCCTGGCGCGCCCGCGCACCTTGAGCACCGGCGCGGCCACCGAGCCGGGCAGCGATGCGCGCATCGGCGGCAGGCCGGCCTCCTTGGCGACACCGCGGTAAATGCCGCGCAGCCCAACGGTTTTCGGCGCGGTCAGGTGGAACGTCCGGCCGTCGCACCCCTCGGTGTGCATGAGCGCCACCAGGGCGTCGGCCACGTAGTCGACCGGGACGATGTTGGCGCGCCCCGTGTCGGGCAGCACGATCGGGGTGAACCTGGGTAATACAGCAAGTGCCGACAATATGCCGAAGAAGTGGTACGGCCCGTCGACCTTGTCCATCTCGCCGGTGACCGAATCGCCCACCACGACCGCCGGGCGGTAGACGCGGTAGCGCAGCCCTGGTGTCGACCGCACCAGCGACTCGGCCTCGAACGTCGTCCGCTGATAGGGAGTCGGCAGCTGCTGGCCGACGTCGAAGTCGTCCTCGGTGTACTCGCCGCGAAAGTCGCCCGCCACGGCGATCGACGACACGTGATGCAGCGTGGCGTCCAGCCGCGTCGCCAGCTCGATGACCGCGCGGGTGCCCTCGGCGTCGACCGCCGCGCAGTGCACGAGGTGGTCGACGCGGCCCAGCTCGGCCAGCGTCTCGTCGGTCAGGCCCAGCTCCGGCAGCTCGCCGACCAGCGGCTTGACCCGTTCGCCCCAGTCGACGGCCAGGCGCTCGAACCGCCCCAGCGACCGGCGGCGGGCCAGCACCCACACCTGGGCATCGGGCTCGGTGGCTAGCAGACGAGAGACGACGCGGCGCCCGATAAACCCGGTACCGCCGGTAACGACATACCGCATTCGGTCATGGTAGCGGTCAGCCGCTGAAGTTGCGGATGCCGTCCCAATCCTCGAGCGTCCAGCCGGTCGCCGGGTTGCCGCTGATCACCACGCGGCCGGTGTTGGGCAACGGGTGGCTGGTGCGCAGGCTGTCCTTGGCGTTCTTCACGTTCATCAGCACCCAGTACTCGATGGAGTAGAGGTGCGCGAACACCACCGGCTTGCTGTGACCGCTGTCGTAGATCTTCTGCACCGCACCGGTGAACCGGTCGTTGAACTCCTTGCCGGAGATGGAGCCCGGGATGCTGTTCTGGGTGTCGCCCGCCAGCCAGTCCGCCGGGGCCAGCAGGTACGTCGTCGGGTCCATCGAGATCGGCTTGCCCTCGAACCAGCCGGCGTTGATCTCCTGGATGCCCTGCAGCACCTCCACCTGCTTGCCGAGTTCGGCGGCCAACGGCGCGGCGGTCTGCTGGGCCCTCGTCATGGTGGAGGCGTAGACGGCGTCGTAGTGCTCGCGGCCGAGCTGATGCGCGACCTGCTCGGCCTGGGATTTGCCCTCCGGGCTCAGGCCGGGACCCGGCACGCTGGTGTCGATGATCCCGCCGGCGTTGGCCTCCGACTGCGCATGCCGGATGAACGTGATCGTGATGCTGCGCACCTGCGGTGACCCGCCGCAGGCGCCGACGATCATCACCGCGGCGAGCGCGGCCACGAATTTCCAGGACATGCTCCCCTTGCGCATGTCGATAGCCTGCCCTGCCGACGGTGCCGGGGGGAAGGGTTTGCGATGGTTAGGTGCAGAAAATCCTCGAAAGGAGCCCCCTATGGCGATTGACCCGAGTGCGGTCGGCGCGATGAGCGACCCCATGCTGTTCGAATGGACGGACCGGGAGACGCTGCTTTACGCGCTCGGCGTCGGTTGCGGCACCGACGACCTGTCGTTCACCACCGAGAACAGCCATGACATCACCCAGCAGGTGCTGCCCACCTACGCGGTGATCTGCTGCCCGGCCTTCGGGGCGGCGGGCAGGATCGGAACGTTCAACTGGGCCATGCTCTTACACGGATCGCAGGGCGTCCGGTTGCACGCGCCGCTGCCGCCCGCGGGGAAGCTGTCGGTGGTCTCCGAGGTCACCGACATTCAGGACAAGGGCGAGGGCAAGAACGCGGTCGTGATGTTGCGCGCCCGCGGCACCGACCCGGACTCGGGGACGCTGATCGCCGAAACGACGACGACCTTCGTCGTGCGCGGCGCGGGCGGTTTCGGGGGAGTGCCCGGCCAGCGGCCGGTCGCGCCGGAGATCCCCGACCGCGAGCCCGACGCGCGCCTCCCGCTGCCCACCCGCGAGGATCAGGCGCTGATCTACCGGCTCTCCGGTGACCGCAACCCGCTGCACAGCGACCCGTGGTTCGCCCGCGAGCTGGCCGGGTTCCCCAAGCCGATCCTGCACGGGCTGTGCAGTTACGGGGTGGCGGGCCGCGCGCTGGTCGCCGAGCTGGGCAAGGGGGTGGCCGCCAACGTCACCTCGATCGACGCCCGGTTCAGCTCGCCGGTGTTTCCCGGCGAGACGCTGACCACGCTGATCTGGCGGACGGAGCCCGGCAAGGCCGTGTTCCGCACCGAGGCGTCCGGCGCCGAAGGCAGCCCCGCGCGCGTGGTGCTCGACGACGGCGCCGTGGAGTACGCGGGCTAGGTCCCGTTGCTGCCGGCGGTGCCGAACAGCGAGCCGCGCTTGCCGCCCGCGCCGCCGGTTCCGGGGGTTCCGGAAGCCGTGGGGCCGGTGCCGGCGGCCCCGCCGTTGCCGCCGGCACCGCCGTTGCCGACGGTCTGGGCGCCCCCGCCGGCTCCGCCGGCGCCGCCGTTGCCGCCGTCGCGTGTCGCGCCGGTGGCGGTGCCGGTGTTGTTCCCGCCGGACCCGCCGATCCCGCCGGCCCCGCCGTTGCCGTAGAGGGCGCCGGCGGTGCCGCCGTTCCCGCCGCCGCCGCCGTCACCGCCGTTGGTGCCGTTCGTGCCGTTGGCCGGGCCGTTGGTGTTTCCGCCGTTCCCGCCGGCGCCGCCGTTCCCGCCGGCGCCGAAGAGCCCGGCGTTGCCGCCGTTCCCGCCGTTCCCGCCGAAGTAGCCGCTGCCGACACTGTGGGCGGTTTGGCTGCCGCCCAGCCCGCCGGAACCGCCGTCGCCGCCATTGCCGGACAGCAACCCGCCGGTTCCGCCGCCACCGCCGTTGCCGCCCAAGCCTCCCCTGCCGTTGCCGCCGGCTTCGTTCCCGGCGGCCCCGCCCTGGCCGCCGTGACCGCCGGCGCCGATCAGTCCGGCGTTGCCGCCGGCGCCACCAAGGCCGCCGTCGCCGCCGGCCCCGTTGTCCACGTTGTCGCCCCCGGCGCCCCCGGCGCCGCCCGTTCCGCCGTTGCCGGAGAGGTACCCGCCCCGGCCGCCGTTGCCGCCGGCGCCGCCCGTGCCGGCCGGCGAGCCGGCATTGGAACCGTTGACCCCGCCGGCCCCGCCGTGCCCGCCGGCGCCGCCGTCGCCGACCAGCAAGCCGGCGGCTCCGCCGGCCCCGCCGCGGCCCCCATCGCCGGGGGCGCCGGTCAGAATGCTGTTCGGCGGGCCGTCGCCGCCGGTGCCGCCGGCGCCGCCGTTGCCCCACAGCCCGGCCGCACCCCCGGCCCCGCCGCCGCCGCCGTTGCCGCCGGTGCCCTGCTGGACGTTGACGTTGCCGCCGTTGCCGCCGCCGCCGCCGTTGCCGTAGAGCCACCCGCCGCGGCCGCCGTTGCCGCCGGCCCCGCCGCCGCCGTTGTCGGCGGGCTGTCCGCCGTTTCCGCCCGCGGCGCCGTTGCCGAACAACCCCGCGTTGCCGCCGCCACCGCCGTTGCCCGCGGCGCCGGCGCCGCCCGGGGTGCCGCCGTTGCCGCGGAGACTCCCGGCGACCCCGCCGTCGCCGCCGGCGCCGCCGGCGCCGGCGTTGCCCCAGAGCAGTCCGGCGCTTTGGCCGGCCCCGCCGGCGCCGCCGGCGCCGCCGTTACCGGCGCTCTGTGGGCCGGGGCTGAAGCCGCCCCAGGCGGTCCCGCCGGTACCGCCGGCGCCGCCGTGGCCGCCGGCGCCGCCGCTGCCTCCGAACAGCCCGGCGGTCCCGCCGGCCCCGCCGGCTCCGCCACTGCCCGCGCTGCCGCTCACCGCATTGGGGGCGGGCGTGGCGCTCGTCCCGGCTTGCCCGCCGTTGCCGCCGACCCCGCCGCTCCCGCCGGTCCCGCCGTCGCCCCACACCAGCCCGGCGCGGCCGCCCGTCCCGCCGCTGCCGGGGCTGCCGCCCTGGCCACCCGTGGCACCGGATCCGGTTGCCGCACCGCCGGTTCCGCCGTCGGCGCCGGATCCGCCGGCGCCCCCGTTGCCCCCGAACAGCCCGGCCGCACCGCCCGCTCCGCCGCTGCCGCCGTTGCCGCCCGCGCCGCCGAGCACACCGCCGGAGGTGCCGGTCGCGCCGGCCGCGCCGTTGCCGCCGGCGCCGCCGCTGCCGAGCAGCCAGCCGCCGCGACCGCCGGCCCCGCCGTTGCCGCCTGCCATCCCGGCGGTGGTGCCGCTGCCGCCGTTGCCGCCGAGACCGCCGTTGCCGATCAGCCCGGCGGCCCCGCCGTTGCCGCCGCTCAGGCCGGACCCGGCGGATTGCGTGTAGCCGTTGCCGCCGTTGCCATACAGGAACCCACCCGGCTGGCCGTTCGGGCTCGCCGCCGTCCCGTCGGCGCCGTTGCCGATCAGCGGGCGTCCCAGCAGCGTCTGGGTGGGCGCGTTGATGGCGCCGAGCACGTCCTGTTCGAGGGTCTGCAGGGGCGAGGCGTTGGCGGCCTCGGCGGCGGCGTAGGACAGGCCGGCGCCATTCAACAGCTGCACGAATTGGTCGTGGAACGCGGTCGCCCGCGCGCTGAACGCCTGATATGCCTGGCCGTATTCGCCGAACAGCGCGGAGATGGCCGTAGACACCTCGTCGGCGGCCGCGGCCCGCACCTGCGCTATCGGCGCGGCGGCGGCGGCGTTGGCCGAACCGATCGCCGACCTGATTCCCGCCAAGTCCGTTGCGGCCGACGCCACCACGTCCGGGCTCGCGGATACAAACGACATAGCTGACCTCCCGAGTCGGCGGGAAGCCTAGCGGGTTTGCGTACCCCGCGCTCGGAGATACGCCGACGCCCAGACCATTCGCAGGAATGACCGTGGTCAGCAGACCGAAGGTGATCGGTTACGTGCGGGTGCTTTTTAACCGCTCCGCCAGCCGGTCGGTGAACTCGGCGGCCTGCGCGGGAGTGTCCAGCGCGTAGAGCGCGGCGGTGGCGCGGTCACCGTCCTCGTTGTGCCGCACCAGGATCGGGACACCGTCCGCGCGGACGGCGTCGAACGCGTCCTCGTCGGTGATGTCGTCGCCGAGATACATCGGCACCAGGGGGCCGTCCTCGCTCAGGTGCTCGAGCACCCAGCGGAGGGTCTTTCCCTTGTCCCAGTCCATGTCCGGGCGCAGCTCGATGACCTCGCGGCCCGTGGTCACCCGAAGCGCGTCGCGCCGGCCCGCCGTCCGCACCGCCGCGGCGACCTCGGCGACGCGATCACGGGCGGCGTTGCGGTAGTGCACGGCGACGCCAAAACGCTTGTGCTCCACCACGACACCGGGAATGGACCCGAGCTTGTCGCGCAGCTCGGCGGCCGCCTGTTCGAGCACCGGCACGGCCGCCGCCGCGTCCTCGTTCTGGTGGTGTGTCCCGTCGGGGGCGGTCAGTTCGAAGCCGTGGCTGCCGGCATACCAGATGCCGGGCACGCCCAGGCGCTGCGTCACGTCGGCGAGGTCGCGTCCGGACAGCACCGCCACCGGGCACTGCGCGGCCAGCTTCCCCAGCGCCTCGACGGCGCCGGCGACCGGCCTCGCGGCGTCCGGGTCGTTGACGATCTCGGACAGCGTGCCGTCGAAGTCGTAGAACACGGCCGGCCCGCGGGCGGCCAGGGCGTCGAGCGCCTCCAGCGCGTCCGGCAGCTCCGACATCCGGCGGTCCCCGGTGCGCACAGCGATCTGGTCGAGGTCGTCGACGACCGCGTCGGCGTCAACCGCCGGGCGGACACCGATGACCAACGCGAACCCGTGCTCGCGCGCCGCCCGGACGACGGCCGCGTCGCCCGCGATGACGACGCTCCGGCCCGGCCGCACGCCCGCACGCCCGAGCTCGTCGCTCGACGAAAAGCCGCCGGTATCGACGCCCACGTCGTGCAGCCGACCCACCAGTACGTCGGTCGACCCCAACGCGGCGTCGAACAGCACCGCGTCGTGACGGCGAGGGTCGATGGTGACCGGCTCCAAGGTGGGCACCGATCCACCCTCTCACGGTGACCACGGCCACCGGGTCCGGGTCAGCGCAGCGACGACGGGTGCGCCCGCAGCGACCGGTTCGGAAACGCGCGGGCCTTGCTCCTGCGCCGGCGGTCCTTGCTGAACAGCAACACCGAGTCCTGGCTCAGCGCGACCAGCCGCGCCACACCCAGTTCGATGCCGGCGGCCAGCCGCTTGACGTCGGCCGCGGCGTCGTATTCGCCGGTGATGCCGAACACCACCTCGTCGCCGTAGCTGAGCACGCCCACCCCGGTGCTCAGCCGCACGGCGGTCGGGGGAATCGGCAGGAAGCGCTCCAACGTCCGGCCCATCAGCCGCAGCTGGTGGCGGGGACCCGGCGCGTTGGTCGCCAGCGTCACGGTCGCGCGTTGCGGCAGCCGCGCCAGCAGTTGTATCACGTTGCTGCGCAACATCGTCGGCAACATGTTGAGCGCCGACTCGACGAGGCCGGGCTCGTCGGTGTGCTCGGCCTTCTGGGCTTTCCAAAGGTCGTGCACCGCCCGCAACAGCTGCACGGGGTCCTCGTGCTCGACGGGCAGATACGGCAGCATGGCCGATCGCATCGGCATCGGCACCAGCGTGCGCAGCGAATCGGCCCGCGGTTGTTCGCCGCGGCCCAGCAGCATCGTGCGGAAGCCCTCAGTGATGGCCGCGAGGGCAACGTCGTTGACGGTCACCCCGAATTTGCGGCACACGCGGTCGACGTCGGCGCGCGGCACCCGCACGGTGCCGTACTTACGCATGGTGGTGACCGCGCCGACCGCGGGCCGCGCCGCCGGCCATATCGCCCCGACGAGGGAGTCCGCCAGCCCCGCAGCCCGCCCGAGCGCGTCGACCCAGCCGCGCTTGTCGTCCTGCGTCGGCGAAATCCCCTTCGGGCCCGCGTGATTGGCGAACGTGTCGCGCTCGGCGTCGTCGCAAAGCCGGGTGAGCAGGTGGGCGGCGGAGTGGCCGTCGGCCAGCCAGTGATGGACCTTCATCAGGATCGCCCACCGGTTGCCGCGCAGCCCCTCGATGACCCAGCACTCCCACAGCGGACGGTCCAGGTCGAGGGGGCGCTCCAGGGCATGGGCGATGGCCCGCGACAATTCGGCGTCATCGCCCGGTCGCCGAACCGCCACCCGGCGCACGTGATGGGCGAAATCGAGCCCCGGGCAGTCCATCCACTCGAAGTCCTGGGTTCGCAGCACCTGCGTGCACCGCGGAATCGACGGAAGTCGTTGCGCCAGCAGATCTTTCAGTAGTTCGTCATCGGGGGCCGGACCGTCCACGATGGCGACCGCCCCGATCGCCAGGCTGGCATGCTGATCGGGGAACGCCGTGTCCAGTGTCTTCACCTGCGCCATGCTCAGTCCCCGCCGTCGAATTTTGATCTTGTACCAGTATCTGCGCGGCAGGTTATGCCCGGTAGGCCCCGCAGCGTTAAGACCTTGTTTAGGAGTTGAAGATCCGTTTAACAACTGTTGTCACGAGCCAGGGTTAAATCGAACATACATTCGAGTAGACTCGGCGACGTGGGTTGGTTTAACGGGCCGCTGAGCTGGTCGGAAATGGAGCGGGTGCTCGACGGCAAGCCGCGCCACGCCGGCGCGCCGGCGGATCCTCCCGAGGACGCCCCGTTGTCGCGCAGGCGCGGGACGTATCAGCCGCCCGACGACACCCGGCCGGCCCGCTCCTCCGTCCCGTATGCCGAGCTGCACGCGCACTCGGCGTTCAGCTTCCTCGACGGCGCCAGCACCCCCGAGGAGATGGTGGAGGAGGCCGCCCGGCTGGGCCTGCGCGCCCTGGCGCTGACCGACCACGACGGGCTGTACGGGGCGGTGCGGTTCGCCGAGGCGGCCGCCGAACTCGAGCTGCCCACCGTCTTCGGCGCCGAACTCTCGCTGGGGCCGGGCGCCCGCACCGAGCAGCCCGACCCGCCCGGCCCCCACCTGCTGGTGTTGGCCCGCGGCCCGGAGGGGTACCGACGGCTGTCGCGGCAACTGGCCGCGGCGCACCTGGCCGGCGGGGAGAAGGGCAAGCCGCGCTACGACATCGACGCGCTGACCGAGGCCGCCGGCGGGCACTGGCACATCCTCACCGGCTGCCGCAAAGGCCATGTGCGCCAGGCGCTTTACCAGGGCGGGCCGGACGCGGCGGAGCGGGCGCTGGCCGACCTGGTGGACCGGTTCGGCGCGCACCGGGTCAGCGTCGAGCTGACCCGGCACGGTCACCCGCTCGACGACGAACGCAACGCCGCGCTGGCCGGGATCGCGCCGCGCTTCGGCGTCGGCGTCGTCGCCACCACCGCAGCGCATTTCGCGGATCCGTCGCGCGGGCGGCTGGCCATGGCGATGGGCGCCATCCGGGCCCGGGAGTCCCTGGATTCGGCCGCCGGGTGGCTCGCCCCGCTGGGCGGTTCACACCTGCGCTCCGGCGACGAGATGGCCCGCTTGTTCGCCTGGCGCCCCGATGCGGTGACGGCCGCCGCCGAGCTCGGCGAGCAGTGCGCGTTCGGGCTGGCGCTCATCGCGCCGCAGCTGCCGCCGTTCGACGTGCCCGCCGGGCACACCGAGGACAGCTGGCTGCGGCAGCTGACCATGGCGGGCGCGCGCGAGCGTTACGGGCTCCCGGAATCGGCGCCGCGCGCGTACGCTCAGATCGAGCACGAGCTGAAAGTCATTGCGCACCTGACGTTTCCGGGTTACTTCCTGGTGGTGCACGACATCGCCCGGTTCTGCCGCCAGAACAACATCCTGTGCCAGGGCAGGGGATCGGCGGCCAATTCCGCGGTCTGTTACGCCCTCGGGGTCACCGCGGTGGACCCGGTGGCCAACGAGCTGCTGTTCGAGCGCTTCCTGTCGCCGGCCCGCGACGGGCCGCCCGACATCGACATGGACATCGAATCGGACCAGCGCGAGAAGGTCATCCAGTACGTCTACGACAAGTACGGCCGGGACTACGCCGCTCAGGTCGCCAACGTCATCACCTACCGGGGCCGGATCGCGGTGCGCGACATGGCCCGCGCCCTGGGCTTTTCGCAGGGGCAGCAGGACGCGTGGAGCAAGCAGATCAGCCACTGGAACGGGCTCGGCCCCAATTCAAATGACCCAGCGCCGGACATCGAGGACATCCCGGAGCAGGTGATCGACCTGGCCAACCAGATCCGGAACCTGCCGCGGCACCTGGGCATCCATTCCGGCGGCATGGTGATCTGCGACCGCCCCATCGCCGACGTGTGCCCGGTGGAGTGGGCGCGCATGGAGAACCGCAGCGTCCTGCAATGGGACAAGGACGACTGCGCGGCAATCGGTCTGGTGAAGTTCGACCTGCTCGGGCTGGGCATGCTCTCGGCGCTGCACTACGCCATCGACCTGGTGGCCGAACACAAGGGGATCGAGGTGGACCTGGCCCGCCTCGACCTCTCCGAGCCGGCGGTATACGAGATGCTGTGCCGCGCCGATTCCGTCGGCGTGTTCCAGGTGGAGTCGCGGGCCCAGATGGCCACCCTGCCCAGGCTCAGGCCGCGGGTGTTCTACGACCTGGTGGTGGAGGTCGCGCTGATCCGACCCGGACCCATCCAGGGCGGGTCGGTGCACCCCTACATCCGCCGGCGCAACGGCATCGACCCGGTCGTCTACGACCACCCGTCCATGGAATCCGCGCTGCGAAAGACGCTGGGCGTGCCGCTTTTTCAGGAACAACTCATGCAGCTCGCCGTCGACTGCGCCGGGTTTTCCGCCGCGGAGGCCGACCAGCTGCGCCGCGCCATGGGCTCCAAGCGCTCGACCGAGCGGATGCGACGGCTGCGCGGCCGGTTCTACGACGGCATGCGCGAACTGCACGGCGCCCCCGACGACGTGATCGACCGGACCTACGAAAAGCTGGAAGCCTTCGCCAATTTCGGGTTCCCCGAGAGCCACGCGCTGTCCTTCGCGTCGCTGGTGTTCTACTCGTCGTGGTTCAAGCTGCACCACCCGGCGGCGTTCTGCGCGGCGCTGCTGCGCGCGCAGCCGATGGGCTTCTACTCGCCGCAGTCGCTGGTGGCCGACGCGCGCCGACACGGCGTGACGGTGCATGGCCCGGACGTCAACGCCAGCCTGGCGCACGCCACGCTGGAGAACGAAGGGACGGAGGTCCGGCTCGGCCTGGGTGCCGTCCGCCACATCGGCGACGACCTCGCCGAGCGGCTGGTCGACGAGCGAAAAGCCAATGGCCCCTTCGCCTCCCTGCTGGACCTGACCACCCGGCTGCAGCTATCCGTGCCGCAGACCGAGGCGCTGGCCACGGCCGGGGCGCTGGGCTGCTTTTCCATGTCCCGGCGCGAGGGGCTGTGGGCGGCCGGGGCCGCCGCCACCCAACGCCCGGACCGGTTACCCGGCGTGGGCTCGTCGTCGCACATCCCGGCGCTGCCGGGGATGAGCGAGCTGGAGCTGGCCGCCGCCGACGTGTGGGCCACCGGCATCTCCCCGGACAGCTACCCGACGCAATTCCTGCGGGCGGACCTGGACGCGATGGGCGTGGTGCCCGCCGACGCGCTGGGCTCCGTGCCCGACGGCGACCGCGTGCTGATCGCCGGTGCGGTGACGCATCGGCAGCGGCCCGGGACGGCCCAGGGAGTGACGTTTATCAACCTCGAGGACGAGACCGGGATGGTCAACGTGCTCTGCACGCCGGGGGTGTGGGCGCGCCACCGCAAGCTGGCCAACACCGCGCCCGCGCTGCTGATCCGCGGGCAGGTGCAAAACGCCAGCGGCGCCGTCACCGTCGTGGCCGAGCGGCTGGGCCGCATCACCCTGGCGGTCGGCTCGAAGTCGCGCGACTTCCGCTGAGCCGAGCCACCCGCGTCGAACGTGCACTGGCGGCGCGGTTTTGGCGGTCGCCGTGCCTCTTGCACGGAAAGGCGCACAGCAAATCCGCCGCGTCGTAAGCTATTCGAAAGGTAGCTTGGAATCGGCTGTATTGATTCAAGGGAGTCGAAATGAAATTCAGGCTCGCTCGCCGCGGCACCGCGATATTGGGTTGTGCTGCGGCGCTTGTTCTTTCCCCCGCGGTGGCCAGCGCCGATCCGCCCGACCCGCACCAGCCGGACATGACGAAGGGCTTCTGCCCCGGGGGTCGATGGGGTTACGGCAATTTGGCCGTGTGCGACGGCGAGAAGTACCCGGACGGGTCGTTTTGGCACCAATGGATGAAAACCTGGATAGTCGGCCCGCAATTTTATTACGACTGCGTCGGCGGGGACGAACCCCTTCCGGGGCCGCCGCCGCCCGGCGGCTGCGGCGGGGCGATTCCGCCCGGGGGGCCGCCCCCGCCCTGATCTCGGGGGTCAGCCGGGTGGTGGCGAGATCTCCACCGTGGCTGCACGTTCGGCGAAGCCAAATCGGCTCAGCCCGTCGGCGTCGTCCACACCTTCGTCGGCGTGATCTTCAATCGGGTGCTGTAGGTGGCCATCGCGTCGGTCAGGCCGAATCTCGTCGCCGCGTCGCGGTACTTGGCCCAGTACGGCTCGTCGTCGCGGCAGTCCACATCGGTGGCGTCCACCGTGGCGATGCCGCCGATGACGATGATGCCGCCGCCGTTGCCGTCGGAGTCGAGGTTCAGGCTCACCTGCGGGTGCGCCTTGATGTGGGCGACCTTGGCCGCCTGCGGCGTGGAATAGACCGTCAGGTCTGCGCCATCAAAGTAGAACCAGATCAGCCGCGGGACCGGTTGCCCGGACTTCGCGACCGTCGTCAGCCAGCCGTAGTGATCCGACGTCAGCCTGTCGGAAACCTCTTGTGTCAGTTCGACGCTCATGGACCCGAATGTAGTCTCCACACATGACCCTCAACCTGTCCGTCGATGAAGTCCTCACCACCACCCGCTCGGTGCGCAAGCGCCTCGACTTCGACAAGCCGGTCGGCCGCGAGGTGCTGATGGAATGCCTGGACCTGGCGCTGCAGGCGCCCACCGGCTCCAACTCGCAGGGCTGGCAGTGGGTGTTCGTCGAGGACGCCGAGAAGAAGAAGGCGATAGGCGACATCTACCTGGCCAACGCCCGCGGCTACCTCGCCGCGCCGGGAGCCCAGTACGCCGAAGGCGACACCCGCGGCGAGCGGATGGGCAAGGTCCGCGATTCGGCGACATATCTCGCCGAGCGCATGGGCGAGGCGCCGGTCCTGATGATCCCGTGCATCGAGGGCCGCGAGGACAAGTCGCCGCTGGGCGGCGTGTCGTTCTGGGCGTCGCTGTTTCCCGCGGTGTGGAGCTTCTGCCTGGCGCTGCGCTCGCGGGGCCTGGGCTCCTGCTGGACGACGCTGCACCTGCTGCGCGACGGCGAAAAGCAGGCCGCCGAGGTGCTCGGCATCCCGTACGACCAGTACAGCCAGGGCGGGCTGTTCCCGATCGCCTACACCAAGGGCACCGACTTCCGGCCGGCCAAGCGCCTGCCCGCCGAGCAGCTCACGCACTGGAACAGCTGGTAAGTCAGCTCGACAGCGGCCACACCTCGACGACGCCGTGCGCGACGGCACACGGCGTCTGGCTCACCCGCTCGATCGCCGCGTCGAGGCTCTCGGCCTCCAGCACCATGAACCCGGCGATCGGCAGCGTCGATTGCAGGTAGGGCCCCGGCTCCGTCCGCACGCCGGAGCCCCCCGGGTTGCGCACCCGCACGGGAGGTCCGGCGATTCCGATGAGCGCTCCCGCCGCGCGCAGGGCGTCGTCGCGCGCGTGCGCGGTCGCCTTGCATTCGTCGCTGACGCGGTCGTATCCCGCCTTGTCCCCGTAACCGATCGTGATGAAGGTAGCCATATCGATGCTGACCCGGCGGCGGGCCGGAATTCATCGGGTCAGACGGCCCCGGCGTACCCGTGCTGGCGCCAGGCCTCGTAGACCGCGATCGCGGCCGCGTTGGACAGGTTGAGCGAGCGCCGGCCCGCCAGCATCGGGATGCGCACCTGCCGGGTGATGTGCGGGTCGGCCAGGGTCGCCGCGTCCAGCCCGTCGGGTTCCGGCCCGAACATCAACACGTCGCCGGCGTGATAGTCGACGTCGGCGAACGACGTCGTCGCGTGCGCGGTGAAGGCGACCACCCGCTCCGGCGCCAGCGCCTGCCACGCCGCGCGCAGCGACGCGTGCACGGTGACCGACGCGAGGTCGTGATAGTCCAGGCCGGCACGCCGCAGCTTGGGCTCGGACAGGTCGAAGCCGAGGGGCTCGACGAGGTGCAATTCGGCGCCGGTGGCGGCCGCGGTCCGGATGGCGTTGCCGGTGTTGGGAGCGATGCGCGGGGTGACAAACATCAGCCGGAACATCTGCCGATCATGACAGGCCAATTTGTTTGCCAGACTTGCATCCCCGCGCGCGAGCCAACCTTGGAGGGCTCTGCGTACTCAGTAGGAATTGTGGAGACCTCGGCCGCGGGCTGTCATACTCGTCGGATTGCCAGGTGTTTATCGCTGGCGCCGACTGCGTGGGGTAGGCGGAATTAAGCAGGAAAGTCTCATGAGCCTCTCGTTTCACCGAGCGCTGATAATCGGCGCAGCGGCCCGTCGCGCGGCCGCAGACAAGTGACCATGTTCACCCGCCCGGCCCACGCGGCCGAGGCGGACGCGCCGCAATACACCGAAACCCCGGTCGCCGACGGCCGGCAGGCCAAACGCCCGCCCAGCTGGTCGCCCAGCAACTGGCCCGTCCGCTACAAGGTCCTGGCGATTGTGCTGGTACCGCTGCTGTTGGCGACCGCGTTCGGGGGGTTGCGCATCAAGGACGCGATGGCCAACGCCAGCGGCCTTCGGCTGGCCGCCGCTCGCGCCGACGTGCTGCCGGCGATCACCAAATACATGTCGGCGTTGGACGTCGCGCTGCTGGCGAGCTCGACCGGGCGCGACGTCGAAGGCGCCAAGAAGAACTACGAGGCGCGCAAGTACGAGCTGCAGCAGCGGCTGGCCGACACCGACGTCACCCCCGACGTCCGGTCCGGGGTGAGCACGCTACTGAACGGCGGCGCGGGCCTGCTGGACAAGGTCGCCGACAACAGCATCGGTTTGCGGGACCGGGTCACCACCTACGCCCCGATCCTGCTGACGGCCGAGGACGTGATCAACGCGTCGGTGCACGTCGGCAACGAGCGGATCCGCGCCCAAGCCCAGGCGCTGAGCCGGGCCGTCGGCGCCCGCGGGCAGATGACGATGCAGCAGATCCTGGTGACCCGCGGGGCCGACCTTCCCGAGCCGCAGCTGCGGACCTCGATGATGACCCTGGCCGGCACCGAGCCGTCGACGCTGTTCGGGATGAGCGAGGTGCTCGGCGCCGGGTCGGCCGAGGCCAAGACGCTGCAGCAGCAGATGGTAACCCGGATGGCGATCATGTCGGATCCGGCCAGCGCGCTGGTCGACAACCCCGACCTGCTGCGCTCGATCGAGACCACCGACGGGATCGCCGAGCAGGTCATCAACGACACCACCGCGTCGGTGACCAAGTCCGTGCACGCCGAGGCCACCGATCGCCGCAACGCCGCGATCGGTGATACCGCGCTGGTGCTGGCCGTCATCGTGATCGCGCTGCTCGTCGTGTTGCTGGTGGCGCGCGCGCTGGTGCGCCCGCTGCGCGTCCTGCGTGACGGCGCGCTCAAGGTCGCCCACACCGACCTGGAGGAGGAGGTGGCCCGGGTCAAAGCCGGTGGCGCCGAACCGATTCCGCAGCCGCTGCCGGTGTACACCACCGAGGAGATCGGTCAGGTCGCCCACGCGGTCGACGAGCTGCACACCCAGGCCCTGCTGCTCGCCGGTGACGAGGCGCGCCTGCGCCTGCTGGTCAACGACATGTTCGAGACGATGTCGCGGCGCAACCGTTCCCTGGTCGACCAGCAGCTGATACTGATCGACCGGCTGGAGCGCAACGAGGAGGACCCCGAACGGCTGGACAACCTGTTCCGGCTGGATCACCTGGCGGCCCGGTTGCGGCGCAACAGCGCCAACCTGCTGGTGCTCGCGGGCGCACAGCTGGCCCGCGACCAGCGCGACCCGGTGCCGCTGTCCACGGTGATCAACGCCGCGGTTTCCGAGGTCGAGGATTACCGCCGGGTCGAGCTGTCCGGCCTGCCCGACTGCGCGCTGGTCGGCGCCGCGGCGGGCGGCGTCATTCATCTGTTCGCCGAGCTGATCGACAACGCCCTGCGCTACTCGCCGCCGACGACGACCGTCCGGATCTCCGCCGGACGCGGCGGCGACGGGGGAGTCGTGCTCCGGATCTCCGACTCCGGCCTCGGCATGAATGACGCCGATCGGCGCATCGCCAACATGCGGCTGCGGTCCGGCAGCGACGTCACGCCCGATAACGCCCGGCACATGGGGCTTTTCGTGGTGGGCAGGATCGCAGCCCGGCACGGCATCCGGGTAGGTCTGCGCGGCCCGGCCGGCGACGAGGCGGGCGCCGGCACCACGGCCGAGGTCTACCTGCCGCCCTCGGTGCTGGCCGGCTCGGCGGGGCCGCAGGGACGGCCGGGGTCGGTGTCGTCGCCGAGCACCCAGCTCGCCAACGCCATGGCGACGACGGACCCCGCAGGCGCGCCGGCCGCGCCCGAGCCCGCCGGCCAGAACGGCGCCGACGCGTCGGGACCGCCGGTTACGTTGTTGCCGCGCCGCAATCCGGGCTCCAGCGGCATCGCGGACGTTTCGGCGGTGCCGGAGGCTCCCCAGCCGGTCGCGCAGCTGCCGCGGCGGGACCGCCGCGAGCTGACCACCCCGTGGTGGGAGGGCGAGCAACCCGAGCCCGAGCCCGAGCCCGAGCCCCGACCAGAGCCGGAGCCACCACCGAGGCCGGCCAAGCCCGCGGCGGTGTCGGACACGTCGGCGTTCTTCGCCGCGCGCGCCCAGGCCGCCGCGACTCCAAGCGAAACCCCGCCGCCCGTCGCCTCGGCCCCGAGCATCCCGAAAGCCCCGGAGGCGCCGGCCGATGACGACGTCATCTACCGTCGGATGCTGTCGGAGATGCTGGGCGACCCGCACGACCTGGTCAACAGCCCCGACCTGGACTGGCAGTCGGTCTGGGACCGGGGCTGGTCGTTGGCCGCCGCGGCCGAGGACAAGCCCGTCGAGGCGAAAACCGAGCACGGGCTGCCGGTCCGCGAGCCCGGGGCCCGGCTGGTGCCCGGCGCCGCGAACGGGACGGACACAACCGAAGAGGAGCGGCCGGACGGCGACGAGGGGTCCCTGGTGGGATCCAACGGCCTCGCGCGGCACTCCGCCGCGGGGCGCGACCCCGAGGCGGTGCGGGCCTCGTTCAGCAGCCACTTCGGCGGCGTGCGCTCCGGACGGTCGCACGCCCGCGAGACGAGTGAAGGATCGGATCAGGAATGACGGCTCCGGACAGCTCGCTGGACTGGCTGGTGACGAAGTTCGCCCGCGAGGTCCCCGGCGTCGCGCACGCGTTGCTGGTGTCGGTCGACGGGCTGCCGGTCGCCGCCAGCGAACACCTGCCGCGCGAGCGGGCCGACCAGCTGGCCGCGGTCGCCTCCGGCCTGGCCAGCCTCGCGACCGGCGCCGCGCAGCTGTTCGAGGGCGGCCAGGTGCTGCAGTCCGTGGTCGAGATGTCCAACGGCTACCTGTTGCTCATGCGGGTGGGCGACGGCTCGCATCTGGCCACGCTGGCCGTGGCGTCCTGCGACATCGGCCAGATCGGTTACGAGATGGCCATACTCGTCGAACGGGTGGGCGGGGTGGTTCAGTCCACCCGCCGATCCGCAGAGCAGTACCAGTGACCCGCGATGGACAGACGCGAGCACTGGCCGGCACCACGTGAGGCGAACCTGGTCCGTCCGTACACGCTGACGTCCGGGCGGACCGGCACCGACGTCGACCTTCCGTTGGAAGCGCCGATACAGACGTTGGACCCCGGCCTCGCTCACCGATGGCCACCGAACGATGCGAGAGGCAAGATCATCGAACTGTGCGTCAACAGCCCGTCGGTCGCGGAGATCTCGGCCCGGCTGGATTTACCGGTCGGCGTCGCGCGCGTCCTGGTGGGTGATCTGGTGCTGTCCGGCTACCTTCGGGTGCATAGGACGTTGAGCGAGCGTTCGACCCGCGACGAGCGCCACGAACTCATAGGAAGGACCCTGCGTGGCTTACGCGCACTCTGACGCGCACGGTTCCCGCGCGCACGCCTCGACGAAGATCGTGATCGCAGGCGGTTTCGGGGTCGGCAAGACCACGTTCGTCGGGGCGGTCTCGGAGATCATGCCGCTGCGCACCGAGGCGATGCTCACCGACGCATCGGAAGGCGTCGACATGCTCGAGGCCACCCCGGACAAGAAGACCACCACGGTTGCAATGGATTTCGGCCGCATCACGCTGGACGAGGAGCTGGTGCTCTACCTGTTCGGCACGCCGGGTCAGCGCCGGTTCTGGTTCATGTGGGACGACCTGGTGCGCGGCGCGATCGGAGCGGTCGTCCTGGTCGACTGCCGCCGCCTGCAGGACAGCTTCGCCGCGGTCGACTTCTTCGAACACCGCAAGCTGCCGTTCTTGATCGCGGTCAACGAATTCGACGGCGCGCCACGCTATCCCGTCGAGGCGGTGCGCGAGGCGCTGACGCTGCCCCGGCACATCCCGGTGATCACCGTCGACGCCAGGGATCGCCGCTCCGCGACCGACGCGCTGATAGCCGTCAGCGAATACGCGCTGGAAACCCTTGCCGCGAGCTGAATTGCAGCACTGGGTCGATCGCGAGCTGACCGGCACGGATTTTCGCGACGAGGACCTCAGCCGGCTGCGCACCGAACGGGTGGTGTTTTCCGACTGCGACTTCGGCGGCGCCAACCTGGCCGAGTCCGACCACCGCGGGTCGGCGTTTCGCAACTGCACGTTCGAACGAACCTTGTTGTGGCACAGCACCTTTGCGCAGTGCAGCATGCTGGGCTCGGTGTTCGTGGGTTGCCGGATGCGCCCGATCACGTTCGACGAGGTCGACTTCACCCTCGCGGTGCTCGGCGGCAACGACCTGCGCGGCGTCGACCTCTCCGGCTGCCGGCTGCGGGAGGCCAGCCTGGTGGAGACCGACCTGCGCAAGGCCGTGCTGCGCGGCGCCGACCTGTCCGGCGCGCGGACGACGGGCGCCCGGCTGGACGACGCCGACCTGCGCGGCGCCGCCGTCGACCCGTCGGTGTGGCGGACCGCCTCGCTGGCGGGGGCGCGCGTCGACGTCGAGCAGGCGATGGCGTTTGCACTGGCGCACGGGTTGCGCTTCGACGCCAAGGATTAGCGCGTGAGCCGGATGCGCCAGCGCACGATCGCGGAATAGACCGCCGACAGCGCGACCAGCATCCCCATGTCGAACAGCCACGCGCCGCGGGTGTGCGCCCAGTGGGCGTCCTGCGCCAGCAGCGAACCGGGCACCAGCGCCCGCAGGTCGACCGTCGACGCGGATGCCGCGTATCCCCAGCGCGAGGGCATCACCCAGGACAGCTGGTCGAGGAAGATCCGGCCCGTCACGGGCACCATCCCGCCGGCGAGCACCAGTTGCAGCATCAGGGACACCACCAGCAGCGGCATGATCTGCTCGTTGGATCGCGCGAGCGACGACAGCACCAGCCCCAGCACCGCCGAGGCCACACACGTCGCGGCCACGGTGACGAACAGCTCGAAGCTGGGGTTGCCCAGCAGCACCGCCGGCTGGCTGGGCGCGCCCTTGCCCAGCAGCACGATGCCCGTCACGATCGCCGCCTGCACGATCGCGAACGCACAGAACACCGTGAGCTTGGCGGCCAGGTAGGCACCCGACGACAGGCCCACCGCCTGCTCGCGCCGGAAGATCGCGCGCTCGCCGATCAGATCGCGGATGGTCAGCGCGGTGCCCATGAAGACGGCGGCGATCGACATCAAGGTCAGGATCTGCGCGGCCTCGTCGGGCGTCCCGCTGGTCGACTGGGCGACCCCGAAGCCAGTGTTCCCCGGCACCGTCAGCGACAGTGCGCCCAGCACGAACGGCAGCAGCGCCAGGAACGTGAAGTAGGCGCGGTCGGACACGACGAGGCGGACCTGGCGCCGCGCGATCGTGGAGAACTGGTGCCGCACGCTGGTGCGGGCCTGGGTGCCCAGATCGGCGGGCGCCGACTCGACCGGGGGCGGGGGCTTGTTCTGCGCCAAAAAGCGACGGTTCGCCTCGTCGGGGTCGGCGCCCACCTTCGCGAAGATCTGGGCCCAGTTGGTGGTGCCCATGGCGTCACCGATCTGGCCGGGCGCGCCCAGGAAGGCCGTCTTGCCGCCCGGCGCCATCAACAGCACCTGATCGCAGACGTCGAGGTAGGTCAGCGAATGGGTGACGACCAGCACCACGCGGCCGGCGTCGGCGAGCTGGCGCAGCATCGTCATCACCTGCAGGTCCAGGGCGGGGTCCAGGCCCGACGTCGGCTCGTCGAGGATCAGCAGCGACGGCCCGGTGAGCAGCTCCAGCGCCACCGACGCGCGCTTGCGCTGGCCGCCGGAGAGCTTGTCCACCCGGGTGTCGGCGTGCCTGGTCAGCCCCAGTTCGTCGAGCACCTGCGCCACCACCTGTTCGCGGTCGGCCTTGCTGGTGTCGGGCGGCAGCCGGAGTTCGGCGGCGTAGCCGAGGGCCTGGTTGACCGTCAGCTGCCGGTGCACGACGTCGTCCTGCGGGACCATCCCGATCCGGGTCCGCAGCGACGCGTACTCGGTGTGGATGTCGTGGCCCTCGAACGTGACCGAGCCGGAGGTCGGGGTGGCGTACCCGGCGATCAGCCGCGACAGCGTGGTCTTGCCGGCGCCCGAACCGCCGATGATCGCGGTCAGGGTGCCGGGCCTGGCGGTCATCGAGACGCGTTCGAGCAAATTCTTCCCGTTGATCGCGAAGTTGACCTCGCGCACTTCCAGGCCGCCCGACCGCGCCGCCACCTCCTGGCGGCGGACCAGCATGCCGCCGCTGAACACCAGGTCGACGTTGCCGATGGTGACCACGTCGCCCTCGGCGAGCACGGCGGATCCGACCCTGATCCCGTTGACGAAGGTGCCGTTGATGCTGTGCGCGTCGCGGATCTCGGTGCCGACCGGCGTCGCGGTCAGGAACGCGTGCTGGCGCGACGCCAGCACATCGTGGACGACGATGTCGTTGTCGAGCGAGCGGCCGATCCGCGCGACGGGGGCGCTGACCCGCGTGGTCGGGAACTCGGCGACCTCGCCGGTCACGCCCATCTGGGTGGGCGGGTTTGCGTCGTCGATGGCCGGGGGCGGCCGGAGGATCGGGATCGCGGTGGTGCGCTGGACGTCGTCGCCGGGCGGGCGAGGCGGCGGCTGGGGTGGGCGCGGGCGCACCGGCAGCGGGCCGCTGCGTGGTGGGATCGTCGGGAGCGTCTCGGTCGCCGGGAGCAGCCCGACGGTGCCCTGGTGGTGCCCGACCTCGAACGTGATCCGTGGTCCGTCGGGCTTGCCGATGTTGATGGCCTGGCCGTCCCGGATGTCGACCGTCGGCACCCGCCGGCCGTTGAGGAAGACCCCGTTCATCGAGTTGTTGTCGACGGCGACCCACCGGCCGCCCTCGAAGCGCAGCAGCAGGTGCGCCCGGGCGATCAGGGGGTGCGCCACGCGCAGGTCGGCGCGCAGGTCGCTGCCGACGACCACGTCGCGACCCGGCGCGAAATTACCTTCGGATCGCTGGGACCGCACCGTCAGCACTGGCTGCCCGGGCTGGCCCATCAGCGCTTGCGCCGGTTCCTCGACAGACTGCGGCGGCCCGACGAGTGGCCCTTCAGCCGGAGCTTCCACCACACGATGGCGCTGTAGACGACGCACAACACCACGAGCATCGCGATGTCGAACAGCCACGCGCTCGCCTTGTGATCGAAGTGCTGGTCCTTCGGGTCGGTCGGGCCGACGACGAGCCGGTGGGTGTCGATCGTCGACGCCGCCGACGCGTAACCCCACCTCGCGGGCGTGGCCCACGACAACTGGTCGAGGACGGGGCGGTTGGTCACCCAGATCAACCCGCCGCAGAACACCAGCTGCGACATGATCGCGATGACCAGGAACGGCATGATCTGGTCCTGGGACTTGGCGATCGCCGACAGCGCCATGCCCAACAGCGCCGAGGCCACGCACGTCAGCGCGACGTCGAAGAACAGCTCGAAGCTGACGTTGCCCAGCATCACGGCTTTGGCGATCGGCTGGCCCCAGCCGATCACCGAGATCGCGGTCGTGATGCCCGCCTGCCCGATGGCGAACGCGCTGAACACCACGATCTTGGCGGCCAGATACGACGCGGTCGACAGGCCGACCGCCTGCTCACGCCTGAATATGGGACGCTCGCCGACCAGGTCGCGAATGGTCAGCGCGGTGCCCATGAACACCGCGCCCACGGTCAGCATGACCAGAATCTGGTCGGGCTGGTTGGGCGAGTTGCTCAGCGGGTCCCCCATGCCGTACCCGGTCTTGCCGCGCACGGTCAGCGTGAGGATGCCGATGAGGAACGGCAGCAGCGCCAGGAACACCGTGTAGCCCCGGTCGGAGATGACCAGCCGCACCTGGCGGCGCGCCACCGTCGAGAACTGGCGCAGGACGTCGGTGTGCACGGGTTCGCCCAGGTCGCCCGGGCTGGCATCGGAGGGGGCCTGCAACTCCGGTGGCTGGTTTTCGGCGAGGAAGCGGCGGTTGGCCTCGTCGGGGTCGGCGCCCACGTTGGCGAAGATGTCGGCCCAGTTGGTGGTGCCCATCGCCGCGCCGATCTGGCTGGTCGGCCCCAGGAACGCGGTCTTGCCCCCGGGCGCCAGCAGCAGTATCTGATCGCAGACGTCCAGGTAGGCCACCGAGTGGGTGACGACCAGCACCACGCGGCCGGCGTCGGCGAGCTGGCGCAGCATCATCATCACCTGCCGGTCCAACGCCGGATCCAGGCCCGACGTCGGCTCGTCGAGGATCAGAAGCGACGGCCCGGTGAGCAGCTCCAGCGCCACCGACGCGCGCTTGCGCTGGCCGCCGGAGAGTTTGTCGACGCGGGTGTCCGCGTGCTTGGTCAGCTCGAGTTCCTCGAGGACCTGCGCGACGACCTGCTCGCGGTCGGCCTTGCTGGTGTCGGGGGGCAGCCGCAGTTCGGCCGCGTAGCCCAGCGCCTGGTTGACCGTCAGCTGGCGGTGCACGACGTCGTCCTGCGGGACCATCCCGATCCGGCTGCGCATGGACGCGTATTCGGCGTGGATGTTGTGGCCCTCGAACGTCACGGTGCCGGTGCTCGGGGTGGTGTACCCGGCGATCAGGCGCGACAGCGTGGTCTTCCCGGCGCCCGACCCACCGATGATGGCGGTGAGCGTCCCGGGGCGTGCGGTCAGCGAGATGTGGTCGAGCAGTTGCTTTCCGTGGTCGACGGTGAACGTCACGGCGTTCACCTCCAGCCCGCCGGTGCGCGTCGCCGCCTCGGTGCGGCGGACCAGGGTGTCGCCGGTGAAGACGAGGTCGACGTTTCCGATCGTGACCACGTCGCCCTCGGTCAAGATCGCGGACCCGACCCGGACACCGTTGACGAAGGTGCCGTTGACGCTGTGCGCGTCGCGGATTTCGGTGCCCAGCGGCGTCTGGGTCAAAAACGCGTGATGGCGCGACGCCAGGACGTCCTGGATCACGATGTCGTTGTCGGTGGAACGACCGATCGTGATCGCGTCGGACGACTTCGGCATCGCCCCGGAGCGGGACGGCCGCAGCGCCTGGAACATCTTGGTCGCCAGGTTCGCCACCTCGGGCGGCTTGGTCAGGTTGGCCGACATCTGGGTTTCCGGCGCCGCCGGCGCGGACCCCACGGCGGACATCTGCGGGTGCGGCTGGAAATTGGGGGGCGGCGGCGCGCTGGTCGGATATGGCGGGCGCCCGCCGGCGGCCGGGTACATGGGCTGGCCGGGCGGCGGGGGCGCGGCGACCTGCGGGCGTCGCGCCGCCTGCGCGGCCCAGTTCGGTTGCCGACCCGGGGGTCCGGGCGGGGGGCCGGGCGGAGCGGCGACGGGAGGGCCCGGTTGACCGGACCACGCCGCGCCCGGCTGGGCCACCGGGATGCCCATCGACTCGGTGCGAGGCGGGCGACCCGCCAGCCCTTGGTGGCGGCCCACCTCGAACGTCAGCTGCGGCCCGTCGGGATTTCCGATGTTGATGCTCTGGCCGTCGTGGATGTCCACCACCGGCACCCGCCGGCCGTTGCAGAAGGTCCCGTTGAGCGAGCCGTTATCGATCGCCAGCCACCTGCCCTGGTCGAACCGCAGCAAGAGATGCGCGCGCGAGATCAGCGGGTGCGTGATGCGCATGTCGGCCCGGAGGTCCCGTCCGACGACGACGTCGTGACCGGCGGCGAAGGTGCGCTCCGACCCGTCATGACGAACCGTTAATGCAGGCGGGGCTGGTGCACTCATTGCCACAACTGTAGCGGGTGCACCTGTTTTCACCCTGTGGGCTGAATTACCGCGTCCGGCGCGCCGGTGATCACACATCGGGTGCGCGTGTAGATCGTCGGCATGCACCGATTGCAGTGCGTGCACGCCGAATGCACGCTGTGCGCGGCGCCGTCGGCGGCGATCCGGTTGATCAGGTCCGGCTCGGCCAGCAGGGCCCGGCCCATCGCGACGAAATCGAATCCCTCCGCCATCGCGAGGTCCATCGTTTCCCGATTGGTGATGCCGCCGAGCAGGATCAGCGGCATCGTGAGCTCGGCGCGGAACAGCTTGGCGTCGCGCAGTAAATAGGCCTCGCGATAGGGGTACTCGCGCAGGAACTTCTTGCCCGTCATCCGCATGCCCCAGCGCAGCGGCGGCTTGAAGGCGCCGGCGAATTCCTTGACCGGCGCGTCGCCGTGGAACAGGTACATCGGGTTGACCAGCGAACTGCCCGCGGTGAGCTCGATCGCGTCCAGGCCGCCGTCGTCCTGCAGCCACTTGGCGGTGATCAGCGATTCCTTCGTGCTGATGCCGCCGCGCACGCCGTCGGACATGTTGAGCTTGGCGGTGACCGCGATCGGCGTGCCCTCCTTCTCCACCGCGCGCCGCACGGCCATGACTATCCTGCGGGCGACCTTGGCCCGATTCTCCAGCGATCCGCCGAATTCGTCGTTGCGCCGGTTGATCAGCGGGGACAGGAAGGCGCTCGCGAGATAGTTGTGACCCAAATGGATTTCGACCGCATCGAAGCCGGCTTCGATGGCGAGCCGGACCGCGTTGACGTGGCCTTGGATGACGTCCTCGATGTCGTCGCGGGTGGCCTTCTTGGCGAAGCGCATCCCGATCGGGTTGAAGAACCGCACCGGCGCCAGCGCGGTCGCCTTGTTGGACTTGGCGTTGGCGACCGGACCGGCGTGGCCGATCTGCGCGCTCACCGCGGCACCCTCGGCGTGGATCGCGTCGGTCAGCCGCCGGAACCCGGGCACCGCCTCCGGGCGCATCCAGATGCCGTTGCCCTCGGTGCGGCCGCCGGGGGAGACCGCGCAGTAGGCGACGGTCGTCATCCCGACGCCGCCGGCCGCCGGCAACCGGTGGTATTCGATCAGGTCGTCGCTCACCAGGGCGTTGGGCGTGCGCGCCTCGAAGGTGGCGGATTTGATGGTGCGATTGCGCAGCGTGATGGGCCCCAGCTTGCCGGGGCTGAACACGTCTGGAGGGGTAGACATGCGAGGAGGCTACCTCTGCGGCATGCCAAACTGTGAGGCGTGGGCGCAATCACGCTGGACGGCAAGGCCACCCGGGACGAAATCTTCGTCGACCTCACCCAGCGGGTGGCCGCACTGACGGCAGCGGGCCGCACCCCCGGCCTGGGCACCATCCTGGTCGGCGACGACCCCGGGTCGCAGGCCTACGTGCGCGGCAAGCATGCGGACTGCGCCAAGGTCGGCATCACGTCGATCCGCCGCGACCTGCCGGCCGACATCAGCACCGCGCAGCTCAACGAAACCATCGACGAGCTGAACGCCAACCCGGAGTGCACCGGCTACATCGTGCAGTTGCCGCTGCCGAAACAGTTGGACGAGAACGCGGCGCTGCAGCGCGTCGACCCGGGCAAGGACGCCGACGGGCTGCACCCGACAAACCTGGGCCGGTTGGTGTTGATGGACCCGGCGCCGCTGCCGTGCACCCCGCGCGGCATCGTGCACCTGCTGCGTCGCTACGACGTTGAGATCGCCGGGGCGCATGTGGTCGTCATCGGCCGCGGCGTGACGGTCGGGCGCCCCCTGGGACTGCTGCTGACGCGCCGCTCGGAGAACGCCACGGTGACGTTGTGCCACACCAAGACTCGCGACCTGCCGGCGCTGACCAGGCAGGCGGACATCATCGTGGCCGCCGTCGGCGTGCCGCACATGCTGACCGCCGACATGGTGCGTCCCGGAGCCGCCGTCGTCGACGTCGGCGTCGGCCGGGTGGACGGCAAGCTCGCCGGCGACGTGCACCCCGACGTGTGGGAGGTGGCCGGTCATGTGTCGCCGAATCCCGGTGGCGTCGGGCCGCTAACCCGCGCGTTCCTGTTGACCAACGTCGTCGAGTTGGCCGAGGGACGGCAGTAACGCGTGCGCGCTGTGCTACGGGCCCAGTGGCCGATCCTGTTGGTCGAGCTGATCTTCGCCGCGGCATTTGTCTTGGCGGCGGCCAACTTCTGGCGCCGCGGTGCCCTGCTGATCGGCATCGGGGTCGGCGTGGCGGCGGTGCTGCGGTTGGTGTTGTCCGACGAGCGGGCCGGCCTTCTGGTGGTGCGCAGCCGGGGGATCGACTTCTTGACCACCGCGACGGTGGCCGCGGCGATGGTCTATATCGCGTCGACGATTGACCCGCTGGGAACTCGCTAGTGGCGATCGCAAGCGCGGCGTAGCCGGGCGCGGCGGGTCGCCACCATTGGGCTAGCCGGGGGCTAACCGGCGGGCATCCCGGGGATCTGGTGGATGCCGGGGATGCCACCGGGGATGCCGCCCGCCAGCCCGGGCAGGCCCCCGGGAATGCCGGCGGCCGGGTTGCCGCTGGCGATGTTGGCCATCTCCTGCGGGCAGTACGACTGAATGGCGATGGTGGTGAACAGCTTTGCCATCTGAGGTGACAGGCCCCGGTGGCTGACGGTGGCCGCGGCGGCGGCGAAGTTCCCGCCCGGCTGGGCGAGCATCGGGCAGATCGACTCGCCAACCGACATCGCGTTGCCGGGTTCGCCGAAGTCGATGCCGGCGTGGTTCAGCGCGTCGATGAAGGCGTCGTCGGCTGCCGGGTCCGCCTCGGCCGGCGCCGCGAAGGCGGCGGCCACGGTGAGCAGGGCCGCGGTGGCGGCCAGCAGGCGGATGGTCAGCGGCTGGTGACGAAACACCCAGATCCACCGCTGGGTCTCCGCGGTAAGTGCCTTCATGCCAACCTCCCCGTCTATTGCCGGGTGCTCTGTGGGCACTCCAGTCACTTGTGGAACTCTGGTCTAGTTTTGTCACGTTTACAACACGGTGCGATAAAGTTTTGCACAATAAGCGTTTCGTGAGGGGATCGTGCGCGCGACGTCGCTTATTACGCCGCGGGGTGCCGCGGCGGGCCGGCGGCGGATCGAAGCCACACTGTGACCTGACACTCGGGCGGAGGCCGGATTTTCAGTGGCCGTTTGGACCAGAATCCGGCCCATGACGACGAATCACCGGGGCATCTCGCGTCAGACATTCATTCGCGGCGCCGTCGGAATGCTCGCGACCGGAGCGGTTTTCGGCAGCGCGCGCGCCGCCGCCGACCCCGCCACCGGCTGGGGCGGCCTGGCGTCCTCCATCGGGGGCAACGTGTTACTGCCCGCGAGCGGCGCCCAATTCTCAACGGGCAAGCAGGTTTTCAACTCGCTTTACAACAACTCCAATCCGGCGGCGGTGGTCAAGGTGTCGTCACAGGCGGACGTGCAGAAGGCGGTCGCGTTCGCGACGGCCAACGGGCTCAAGATCGCCCCGCGCGGGGGCGGGCATTCGTACATCGGCGCGTCGAGTCCGAACGGCGCGATGGTCATCGACCTGCGCGGGCTTCCGGGCGCGGTGAACGTCGACGGCGCCGGCAATGCCACGGTCACGCCGGCGACGACGCTGTACGCGGTGCACCAAGGGCTGGCTGGCGCCGGGCGCGCGATCCCCACCGCCACCTACCCGAGCGTCGGCATCGGAGGACTGGCGCTGGGCGGCGGGGTGGGCGCCGACTGCCGCCATGCGGGTTTGACCTGCGATGCCCTGCAGTCGGCCACGGTGGTGTTGCCCAGTGGCGACGTGGTCACCGCGTCCGCCAACGATCATCCGGATCTGTTCTGGGCGTTGCGCGGTGGCGGCGGTGGCAATTTCGGGGTCACGACGTCGATGACGTTCGCCACCTTCGCGACCGCCGACAGCGACGTCGTCCGGCTGGACTTCCCGCCGGCGTCGGCGGTGCAGGTGCTCGCCGGCTGGCAGTCGTGGCTGAGCGCCGCGGACCGAAACACTTGGGGGATAGTCGATCTCTCGGTCGGCAGCCAGCCGAACTGCCACGTGCTGGCGACCTGCCCGGCCGGCGCCGGTTCCGGTGTGGTCGACGCCATCAAGTCCGCCGTCGGGGTGGCGCCGACGGCCGTCGTGAACAAGACGCTTGGCCACATGGACCTGGTGACGTATCTGGCCGGGGGCAGCTCGACCGGGTCGCCCGTGGGGTTCGTGGCCGGATCCGACGTGCTCGCGACGATGAATTCCGCTGCGGCGCATGCCGTTGCGACCGCGATCGGGCAGTGGCCCGCCTCCGGCGGCAAGGCGGCGGTGCTGATCGACCCGCTGGACGGCGCCGTCGGCGACGTGCCGGCCGGCAACACGGCCTTCCCGTGGCGCCAGCAGTCGGTGCTCTTGCAGTGGTACGTCGAGCCCGCCGCCAACCAGGTGGCGGCCGCGCAGCAGTGGCTGAGTTCCGCACACCAAGCGGTGCAACAGTTTTCGGTCGGCGGCTACGTCAACTACCTGGAGGCCAACAGCTCGCCGTCGCGGTACTTCGGCCCGAACCTGTCGCAGCTGGCCACGGTGCGGCAGAAGTACGACCCCAACCGGGTGATGTACTCGGGGTTGAACATCTGATGGTCGAACTCGCTCGCGTCCGCTACCTCGTCGACGATGTTCGGGCGGCGCTCGACTTCTACATCACCCACCTGGGTTTCAGCGTCGACCTGGACGCCGCGCCCGCCTTTGCCGCCGTGGTGCGCGGCCCGCTGCAACTTTTGCTGGCCGGTCCCAAGAGCTCCGCGGCGCGTCCGATGCCCGACGGCGCCACGCCGGAACCCGGCGGCTGGAACCGCATACAGCTTGTCGTCGAAGACATCTCGGCCGAGGCCGAGCGGCTGCGCGCGGCCGGTGTTAGTTTCCGCAACGACATCCTCAGCGGCCCCGGCGGGCAACAGGTCCTGATTCAGGACCCCTCCGGCAACCTCGTGGAGTTGTTCCAGCCCGCGCCTCGCTGAGCCAACAACTCGGGCCACTTTTGTTTCACTGGCCCCAGGGTGCGCTGATTGTTGCACCACGCAGACGCTTTCAAATAGCTTGCGCCACTTTGGTTTCAGGCGTCTCGGGGCGGCGGTTTTTGTCGGTGGGGGTGGCTAGTTTGGCGGTATGAGTTCGGACGGTGTCGTTGACAGGGAGGCGTTGTCGGCCGCCCTGGATCGCTGGGACGCCGACTTCGATGCCTTGGCCGCGTTTGACTGCGAGGCGTTGACGACCCGCGAGCACCTCGCGTTGCTCGAGCGCTTCGAGAAGATGCGCCGGCGGATACCGTCCCTAGAACATCCGATCATCAATGCCGTTGCCCGGCAGGCGACCGCGGAAGAGCTGGGCGGCAAGCTGTCGCATGCGATCGCCGAGGCGACGTTGATCAGTCGCGGCGAGGCTGCTCGGCGCATCAGCGAGGCGGCCGAGCTGGGGCCGCGCCACGGCCTGACCGGCGAGCGGTTGGCGCCGGTATTGGCCGCCACCGCCGCCGCCCAACGCCAGGGTACCCTGGGCGCCGGGCAGGTGCGGGTGATCCGGCGGTTTTTCCGCCAGTTGCCCGGCTGGGTCGACCACGCCACCCGCGAGCAGGTGGAAGCCAAGTTGGCCGGCGAGGGCACCCAGTATCGTCCCGAGCAATTGGCCGAGTTGGCCGCCGTGCTGGCCGACTGCCTCAACCCCGACGGCACCTACAGCGACGACGACCGGGCTCGGCGGCGCGGGCTGACGTTGGGTCCCCAAGGCTCCGATGGGATGTCAGAACTGCGCGGCCACCTGACCCCGGAAGCCCGTGCGACAGTGGAAGCGGTGTTGGCCAAGCTGGCCGCGCCCGGCATGTGCAACCCGAGCGATGACACGCCGACCGTGGACGGGGCGCCCCGCCAAGACGCGATCGACACCGATGCCCGCTCGGCCGCACAGCGCAATCACGACGCGCTGAACGCCGCGCTGCGCGCGCTGCTGTGCTCCGGCACGCTGGGCCAACACAACGGGCTGCCCGCCTCGATCATCGTCACCACCACCCTGGCCGAACTCGAAGCCGCCGCCGGACGCGGTCTGACCGGTGGGGGCAGCATCTTGCCCATGAGCGACGTCATCCGCCTCGCGCGCCACGCGCGGCACTACCTGGCCATCTTCGATCACGGCACCGGCAAAGCCCTGGCGCTGTATCACACCAAACGCCTGGCCTCCCCGGCCCAACGAATCGTCCTGTACGGCAAGGAACGCGGCTGCAGCGCCCCGGGATGCACCGTGGCCGGCTACTACAGCGAAGTCCACCACGTCACCGACTACGCGCAATGCCACACCACCGACGTCAACGACCTCACCTTCGCCTGCGGCTGCCAACACCGCATGCTGCACCCCGACGGCTGGACCACCCGCAAAAACACCAAAGGCGAAACCGAATGGATCCCCCCACCCCACCTCGACCACGGCCAACCCCGCACCAACACCTACTGGCACCCCGAAAAACTCCTCCACACCAACGAGGATGACGACGACGACGGCGTCGACGAGGAAGACGAAAGCCACGCCTAGCGTCCCGGCCGCGAGTAGCCTCACAGCCACCGATCGGGGGCAAGGAGGCACCAGGTGTCGTATGTCCTCGCCGCGCCCGAATGGTTGTCGGCTGCTGCCGAGGATCTGGCCGGGATCGGGTCCGCGGTCGACGCCGCCAACGCGGCGGCCGCGAGCTCCACGACGTCGCTGCTGGCGGCCGGCGCCGACGAGGTGTCGAGGAGCATCGCCGGCCTGTTCGGCGCGCACGGCCAGGCATTCCACGCGATGACCGCGCAAGCGGCGCAGCTGCACGAAAAGTTCGTCCTCACCCTGCAGGCCAACGCCGGCACGTATCTGAACACCGAGATCGCAACCGCCGAGGCGCTGTTGGGGTCCCCGCTCATCCCGGGCGCGGCGGCGGGCACGCGGATCACGGTTCCCGGCGCGGGACCGCTGTACTACCCGAACTTCATCACCGAGCTGCCGTATCTGGGGCAGTTGCTCTATGCGGGCAGCATCCCGGGCCCCATTTCCGTGTCGATCCTGCAGGGGTACGACCTGCTGAACCACGCCATCGGCGAGAATTGGTTCCCCGGCACCACTTCCCAGGTGGTCAACTACCCGGCCAGCATCGGCTTCATCAGCGGGAGCCTGGCCGCACCCGGCGTCAACGAGGCCCTCGCCATGGGGCAGCAGGCGCTCAACGACCAGATCTTCAATGCCTTCACGAACGGCAGCGGTGCACCGGTGCGCATCGCGGCGCTGTCGGAGGGAACGCTCGTGGTCAACCGCGAATTGGCCGCCCTGGCAGCAGACCCAACCGCTCCACCACACAGCGCCCTGCAGTTCGCCCTGTTCAACGGCCCCGAGACCGGCCTGTTCCACATCTACCTGCCGAACGGCGTGACCGTGCCCTTCGTCGACTACACGTCGCAGGGCCTGCCGAACACCCAGTACGACGTCAGCGTGGTGTTCGGGCAGTACGACTTCTTCGGCAACCCGCCCGACCGGCCCTGGAACATCCCGGCGTGGGTCAACGCGCTGGCCGGCGGGATCTACCACCACAACACCACATCGCTGGCCTCGATGTCGGACGCGGTGCAGCTGTCCAGCACGACCACTTCCCTGGGCGGCACCATCACCACCTACATGGTCCCGTCACCGACCCTGCCAATGTTGTTGCCGCTTCAGCAGATTGGCGTTCCGCAACCGATCGTCGACAACCTCAACTCGTTCCTGGAACCGATCGTCAACGACGGCTACTCGTCCCTGACACCGAACGCGGGGCCGTACTTCTCCCAGGGCGTGCTGCAAGGCTTGCCCCCGCTGCCGAACCTCTTCTGGTGACGCGAACGAGCTACGCCGCCAACGCCGCCCGGATGCACACGGTCACGTACGGCAGCGCCAGGCCGTTCGAATTCGCCAGCGCCGGATGGGTGGCCAGCAGCTGGCGCACCTGGTCGAGCGTGCGGGTGCGGACCTCGGTCGGCGAGGTGATGCAGTAGCTGCGCGACGCCACCAGGTCTATCAGTGCTTGCGGCGTAAGGTAATTCGTCCACTCGACCTGATGACGCTCGGGATCGGTGAACGACGCCGACAGCGACACGTCGAAGCGGCCCCGGTCCCCGTCGGAGCCGATGATCTCGCCCAGCTCGCGCACCCAGCCCAGCCGCTCGTCGCGGGTGTTCCACACCAGGCCGAGCCGTCCGCCGGGCCGCAGCACCCGGGCCACCTCCGGGATGGCGCGCTCGGGATCAACCCAGTGCCACGCCTGCGCGACGACAACGGCGTCAACGCTGTTGTCCTCCAACGGAATCTCTTCGGCGGTGCCCAGCAGGGCACGGGTCTCCGGCAGCGAGGAGCGCAGCACCTCGAGCATGTCCGGAATCGGGTCGACGGCCACCACGTCCAGGCCGCGTTCCACCAGCCGGGTGGTCAGCTTGCCGGTGCCCGCGCCCAGATCCAGCACGCGGCGCGCGCCGCGCGGGATCAGCCAGTCGATGGCCTCGGGCGGATAGGAGGGGCGGCCACGCTCGTAGGCGGCGGCCGCCGAGCCGAACGAGAGGGAGCGTTCCTGGCCGGAGCGGATCACCGCCGACCCCGATCAGCCGAGTCCGCCAAGTCGAGCGTCTTGCGGATCAACTTGCCGACGGCCTCGGACTCCACCAGGAACCCGTCGTGCCCGCAGATGGAGTCGACGACGTGCAGCTCGGAGCAGCCGGGCAGCAGCTCGGCCAGCTCCTCCTGCAGCCGCAGCGGGTAGAGCCGGTCGGAGGTGATGCCCCCGACCACCACCGGCACCGGGCACCCGCGCAGGGCGCGCTCGACGCCGCCGCGGCCGCGGCCGACGTCGTGACTGCTCAGCGCCTCGGTCAGGACGACGTAGCTGCCGGCGTCGAAGCGGGCCAACAGCTTGTCGCCCTGGTGCTCCAGGTAGCTCTGCACGGCGTAGCGGCTGTCCCCGCCGCCCTGCTTGTCGTTGGCAAAGCGGGTGTCGAGCTCGACCTCGCCGCGGTAGGTCAGGTGCGCGAAGCGGCGGGCGATCGTCAGCCCGGCGTCCGGCGACTGCCCGGTCTCGTAGTAGTCGCCGCCGTGCCAGTTCGGGTCGGCCTTGATGGCCGCGACCTGCGTGGCCTGCGTGCCGATCTGGTCCGCGGTGGCGCGCGCGCCGACCGCGAGCAGCAGTCCGGCGCGGACCCGGTCGGGGTGGCCGACGATCCACTCCAAAGCCCTTGCGCCGCCCATGGATCCGCCGACGACGGCGGCCACCCGGTCGATGCCCAGGGCGGCCAGCGCGGCGACGTCGGCCTCCACCTGGTCACGCACCGAGATCAGCGGAAACCTTGAGCCCCAGGGCTTTCCGTCCCGGGCCAGCGAGCTGGGACCGGTGGAGCCGCGGCAGCCGCCGAGCACGTTGGTGGCCACCGCGCACCAGCGGTCGGTGTCGATCGGCGCTCCCGGCCCGGCCACGCCGTCCCACCAGCCGGGCGTGGGATGCCCGGGCCCGGCGGGCCCGGTGATGTGCGAATCGCCGGTGAGCGCGTGCAGCACCACCACCACGTTGTCGCGCGTCGGCGACAGCTCGCCCCAGCGCTGAACCGCGATGCAGACGTCGTCGATCACCGCACCGCTTTCGGTGGTCAGCGAGCCGATGTGGACGAGGCCGATCTCGCCTTCGGCGGGCAGCGTCTGCGTCGGGACGTCGGAGATCGTCATGTCGAATCCCCTCAGAACGCCGCCACGGCCTGCGGGTCGGCCGCCCCGGCACCGATCTTGCGGGCCGCGGCGAAGCCGAGCTCCAAATCGGCCAGGATGTCGTCGATGCCCTCGATGCCGACGGCCAGCCGCACCAGACCGGGGCTGACGCCGGTGGACAGCTGCTCCTCGGGGCTCAGCTGGGCGTGGGTGGTCGAGGCCGG
>NZ_LZKE01000250.1:0-15541 GCF_001672675.1 Mycobacterium sp. E2327 | reverse complement strand
GTTGAAGCCGCTCGACGGGGCGGCGGCGCATCATCCGTAACAGGCGCCACGGGAGTCTCCGCGCGAAGGCGGCACCCTTCCTGCCCGCCTCATAGCGACAACCGGAACGTCGGCGCGCGCAGGCGGAATTGTCGCTATGAGGCGGGCACGTCGGGTGCCGCCAGCTCTAGAGACTTCTGTGACGCATGTGACCTGCAGGGCCTCAGGCGCGTGGATGGGCCTGGTCGTGCACCGCCCGCAGCCGCGAGACCGCCACATGGGTGTAGAGCTGGGTGGTCGCCAGGCTGGAATGGCCGAGTAACTCCTGGACCACCCGCAGGTCGGCCCCGCCCTCGAGCAGGTGGGTGGCCGCGCTGTGGCGCAGGCCGTGCGGTCCCATGTCGGGCGCGCCGTCGACCGCGGCGACGGTCTGGTGCACGACGGTGCGCGCCTGGCGCACGTCGAGCCGCCGGCCGCGCGCGCCCAGCAGCAGCGCCGGCCCTGACTCCGCCGTCGCCAGCGCCGGGCGCCCGTCGGCCAGCCACGCGTCCAACGCGTCGGCGGCCGGCGCCCCGAACGGCACGGTGCGCTGCTTGTTTCCCTTGCCGAGGACCCGGACCAGCCGGTCGCCGGCGTGCACGTCGTCCACGTCCAGGCCGCACAGCTCACTGACCCGGATCCCGGTGGCGTAGAGCATCTCGACGATCAGCCGATCCCGCAGGGCCAGCGGATCCCCTTGCTGGGCACCGGATTTCGCGGCCGCCATGGCCTGCAGAGCCTGATCCTGGCGCAGCACCGAGGGCAGGGTGCGGTGCGCCTTGGGCACCTGCAGACGCGCCCCCGGGTCCCCGGTGAGCAGCCCGCGACGCGCCGCCCACGCGGTGAACGCCTTGACCGACGACGTGCGACGGGCCAGCGTGGTGCGGGCCGCGCCCGCCCCGGCGGCCGAGGCCAGCCACGCACGCAGGACGGGCAGGCTCAACGCCTCGAGACCGCGGCCATCGAGGAACGCGAACAGCGAGCGCAGGTCGCCCAGGTACGCCCGGCGGGTGTGCGCCGAGCGCCCGCACTGCAGCGCCAGGTACTCGTCGAACTCCTCGAGGATCGCCTCCACGCCCTTACGGTCGCAGGCGCCGGGGGCCGGGCTCAGGTGACGCGCCGGAGCGTTTCCGGGGTGAGATCTTTCAGGGTGGGATAGCCGTCGACGGCCATGATCAGGTCGGCCTCGGCGAGCATGGTGCGCAGCACGTGCACGATGCCGTCGACGCCGCCCAAAGCCAGGCCGTAGGCGTACGGGCGGCCGATGCCGACCGCGGTGGCCCCCAGCGCGAGGGCCTTGACGATGTCGGCGCCGCTGCGGATGCCCGAGTCGAACAGCACGGGCAGCCCGCCGGCCGCCTCGACCACCCCGGGAAGGCAGTCGATCGCGGGCAGGCCGCCGTTCGCCTGCCGGCCGCCGTGGTTGGAGCAGTAGATGCCGTCGACGCCGCCGTCCCGGGCGCGCCGGGCGTCGTCGGGATGGCAGATCCCCTTCACCAGCAGCGGCAGGTCAGTCAGCGAGCGCAGCCAGGGCAGGTCGTCCCACGTCAACGCGTTTCCGAACAGCTGTATCCAGCGCAGCACCGCGCCCTGCGGGTCCTCCTCCGGCGGCCTTGCCAGGCCGGCGCGGAACACCGGGTCGCTGGTGTAGTTGGCCAGGCAATGTCCGCGCAGTTGGGGAAAGTTCGACGTGCTCAGGTCGCGCGGGCGCCACCCGGTTACCCAGGTGTCGAGGGTGACGACGATGCCCTTGAAGCCGGCCGCCTCCGCGCGGTGCACCAGGCTGGCGGCCACCTCGCGGTCGGTCGGTGTGTAGAGCTGGAAGAAGCCGGGCGTATCGCCGAGGGCGGCGGCGACGTCTTCCATCGGGTCGACCGTCAGCGTCGAGGCCACCATCGGCACGCCGGTGGCCGCGGCCGCGCGGGCCGTGGCCAGGTCGCCATGGCCGTCCTGGGCGCAGATGCCGATGACGCCGATCGGCGCCATGAAGACCGGCGATGGCAGAGTCATGCCGAACAGCTCGACGGACAGGTCGCGCTGGGCGGCGCCGACGAACATGCGCGGGATGAGGCCCCAGCGCTCGAAGGCCGTGCAGTTGGCCCGCTGCGTGCGCTCGTCGCCGGCCCCGCCCGCGACGTAGGACCAGACCGACGGTGGCAGCGCGGTGGCGGCCTTGGCCTCCAACTCGGAGAACACCATCGGAAACTGCGGCACCACACCGGCCAGGCCCTGCAGGTAGATCTCGTTCTGGTAGTCCCCGAAATGAGCCATCGCGCTAGTCCCCGGCCTCGGCCTCGGCCAGTTCCTTCTTCCACTGCCGGAACGTCTCCTCAGTCCGGCCGCGCCGCCAGTAACCCGAGATCGACGACGCCCATTTCGCGTCCACGCCGCGCTCCTTGCGGATGTAGGGCCGCAGGTTGTGCATGACGGTTTGCGCCTCGCCATGGATGAACACGTGCACCTGCCCGGGCAGCCACTGCGCGGTGGTGACCGCCTCAATCAGCGGCGCGAAATCACCAGCGCGATCCTCGGGCACCAGGTCGGCACGGCCGCCGCGGTAGACCCAGCTCACCTCGACGTTTTCCGGTGCCCTCAGCGGGATCTCGTCCTCCTGGCCGGCGACCTCGATGAACGCCTTGCCAACGGCGTTGGGGGGCAACGCTTCCAGCGCGGTGGCGATGGCCGGCAGCGCCGACTCGTCGCCGGCCAACAGGTGCCAATCGGCGGCGGGGTCGGGGGTGTAGGCGCCGCCGGGGCCCATCAGGTAGATGGGCTGGCCGGGTTGGGCCGAGGCCGCCCAGGTGCCCGCGACCCCGTGCTCGCCATGCACCACGATGTCGATCGTGAGTTCGCCGGCGGCGACGTCGACATCGCGCACGGTCATGGTCCGCACCGACGGCTTCTTCTCCGGGGGCAGGTCGGCGAAGCTGTCCAGGGTCAACGGCCGCGGCAACGCCGCCATGTCGACGTCTTCGGGGACGAAGGCCAACTTGACGTACGAGTCGGTGAATTTGCTCGGCGCGAAGGTGTCGAAGTGACTGCTGCCCAGCACGACCCGGACCATGTGCCGGGTCAGCTGCTCGGTGCGGGTTACTTCGAAGCTCTGTAGAGGTCGACCTGCCACATATCCTCCTGTCGGGACCCGACCCCCCGTCGACTATACGAGCCGCGCCGTCGAACGCCGGGCTGCGCCGGCGCGGACTATTCGCCACCGCCCCTCGTCGCGGCGCGCCAAGCCGGCCATCTCGAGCATCGCCAGCGGCCCGAGCACCTGCTCGGGCGGCAGCGCCGACGCGACGGCGATCTCGTCGACCGTGGCGGCGCCGCGACCGGGCAACGCCTCGTACACCTGCCGCTCGGCGTCGCTCAGCCCGTCGAGCGCCGTGGTGGGGTGCGGCTGTTCGGGCGCGAGCTCACCGATGTGGCCGACGAGCTCGACGACGTCATCAGCGCGGGTGATCAGCTGGGCGCCGTTGCGCAGCAGCACGTGACAACCCGCCGACGCCGACGAGGTCACCGGCCCGGGCACCGCGCCCACCACCCGGCCCAGCGCCCGCGCCCAGGCCGCGGTGTTGGCCGCGCCGCTGCGCAGGCCCGCTTCGACCACCACCACCGCACCGGCGACGGCGGCGACCAGCCGGTTGCGGGTGAGGAACCGGTGCCGGGCCGGGCGGACACCCGGCGGGTATTCGGTGAACAACAGCCCGCTCGAACCGACGCGATGCAGCAGCCCGGAATTGCCTGCGGGATAAGGGATGTCGAGCCCGCCCGCGAGCGCGGCGACGGTGATCCCGTCGCAGTTCAGCGCCGCGCGGTGCGCCGCGCCGTCGATGCCGTAGGCCCCGCCGGAGACCACGGCCACCTCGCGTTCGACCAATCCGGCGGCCAGGTCCCCGGTCACCTGCTCGCCGTATACCGTCGACGCCCTTGTTCCGACCACGGCCGCGGCGCGTTCGGCCACCTCGTCGAGGCGGGCCGGACCCATCGCCCACAACACCATCGGCGGGCCGCCGCGGGCCCTGACCTCGGCGTTGCCGAAGGCGGCGAACGCAAGCACCGGCCACTCATCGCAGTCGGGTGTGATCAACCGGCCGCCGCGCGCCGCGATGAGCTCGAGATCCGCTGCGGCCCGGTTCATTTCGCGCCGGGCCTCGGTGTGGCGGGCCAGGTCGGCGTCGACCGACCCGCGCCGGACCCGGTCCGCGGCCTCCACCGGGCCCACGCGTCGCACCAGCTCGGCGAGCGGCGCGCAGGGTGGTTCGGCCACCCGGGACAGGTAGGCCCACGCCCGCGACACGTGATCGGTCATCGCCGCACCCCCGGTTGCCGGAAGCTCAGTGCGGTGGCGACTTCCTCGACGCCCGGCATGGGTCGGCCGGCCAGGTCGGCCAGGCTCCAGGCGACCCGCAATGTGCGGTCCAGGCCACGGATGCTGAGCAGCCCACGGTCCAGCGCCTTGCGCAGCGGTTCCATCGCGGCGTTGCTGGGGCGAAACTTTCGGCGCAGCAGGGTCCCGCTGACTTCGGCGTTGGTGCGGAATCCGTGTGGCCGCCAACGCTCGGCGGCCGCGTCACGCGCCGCCGCAACGCGCCGGCGAACCTGGGCGGTCGATTCGCCATCGGTGACCGAGATCGCCCCGGCGCGCACGGGATTCATCTGCACCCGCAGGTCGACGCGGTCCATCAGCGGGCCGGACAGCTTGCCCAGGTAGCGGCGTTTGGCCGCGGCGGCGCAGACGCAGTCCTGCGGATCGGCCGGGGCGCACGGACACGGGTTGGCGGCCAGCACCAGCTGGAAGCGGGCGGGGTAGCAGGCCACCCCGTCGCGGCGGGCGAGGCGAATCTCGCCGTCCTCCAACGGCGTTCGCAGCGCTTCGAGCGCGCTGACGCTGATCTCGGCGCATTCGTCGAGGAACAGCACGCCGCGATGCGCGCGGCTGACGGCGCCGGGGCGGGCCATCCCCGATCCCCCACCGACGAGCGCCGCGACGCTGGAGCTGTGGTGCGGTGCCACGAATGGCGGCCGGGTGATCAACGGCGTATCCGTCGACAGCAGCCCGGCCACGGAATGAATCGCGGTGACCTCCAGCGCCTCGCCGTCGGAAAGCGACGGAAGCAGGCCCGGAAGGCGTTGCGCCAGCATCGTTTTGCCCACTCCCGGCGGACCGGTCAACATGAGGTGGTGCGCCCCCGCGGCCGCGACCTCTACCGCGAACCGCGCCTGCGCCTGTCCGACGACGTCGGCCAGATCCGCCGTCGGCTCCGGGTCCGTGGCCCCCGCGCTGATCCTGCCGTCCAGGCCGCCGGAGCCGCCGAGCCAGCCTTTCAGTTGCCGCAGCGTGCGCACGCCCCAGACGTCGATCCCGTCGATCAGGCTGGCCTCGGCCAGGTTGTCCACCGGGACGACTACGGCCGGCCAGCCGTCGCGTTTGGCGGCCAGCACGGCGGGCAGCACCCCGCGCACCGGCCGCACCCGGCCGTCCAGCGACAGCTCACCCAGCAGCACCGTCTTCTCCAGCCGCTCCCACGGGTGCTTACGCTGCGCGGAAAGCACCGCGGCCGCCAGCGCGAGGTCGTAGACCGATCCCATCTTGGGCAGCGTCGCCGGCGACAGCGCGAGGGTGAGCCGGGCCTGTGGCCAGTCGTCGCCGCAGTTGGTGACCGCCGCGCGGACCCGGTCGCGCGACTCCTGCAGGGCCGCGTCGGGCAGGCCCACCAGGTACACGCCCGGCAGGCCGGAGGTGATGAAGGCCTCGATTTCCACGGTGGCGCCGTCCAATCCGCGCACCGCGACCGAGAACGCCCGTCCCAGCGCCATCAGCCGATTCCCTGCAGGTGGGTGATCTCCGGGGTGCGCCGGCGCCCGACCCGCACGCCGATCATGTCGATGCGCAGCGCCACCCAGCGCTCGTCCTGGCCGGCCAGCCAGAGCCCGGCCAGCCGGCGCAGCCGCCACACCTTCCGCGGGGTCACCGCGTAGGCCAGCCCGCCGTAGCCGTCCCCGCTGCGGGTCTTCACCTCGACGAACACCGCCGTCCGGGTGGCGTCGTCGGCGGCGATCACGTCCAGCTCGCCGTAGCGGCAGCGCCAGTTGCGGCCCAGGATCCGCAGGCCCATCCGCGTCAGATAGTCCACGGCGAGCGCCTCGCCCATCGCGCCCAGCTGCACCCGGGTCATTGTCTGTTCGGTCGTCATGGGAGCCACCGTTCCCGGCGGCGCCGACACGCACGGGCCGGCGGCGGCCTGGAGCTCAGCGCAGCGGCGGGCTATCCCCAGTCAGGCGTCCATCCACAGGCCAAGTACCGCAGCTAGCCCCAGTGCGGGGGCACGTCGGTGCCCGGGCAGTCGGCGGACCGGCAGTGCACCTCGCGCACCCGCCTGCCGGTGACCTTGCCGTCGCTGTCGTAGGTGTACTCGACCGTGGCTTCGGCCTCGCGCCGGCAGGCGGGGCAGGTCGCCATTT
This sequence comes from Mycobacterium sp. E2327, assembly GCF_001672675.1. Classification (NCBI taxonomy): domain Bacteria; kingdom Bacillati; phylum Actinomycetota; class Actinomycetes; order Mycobacteriales; family Mycobacteriaceae; genus Mycobacterium; species Mycobacterium sp. E2327. The sequence goes on along the minus strand of NZ_LZKE01000250.1, from coordinate 9,061 downwards.
CCGTCTTGAACCGCGACATGGCCCTACCCGATCCGGTCCGCCCGGGTGTAGACGTTCATCGAGTCCTCCCGCAGGAATGCCACCAGTGTGATGCCGGATTCCTCGGCCAGCGACACCGCCAGCGACGACGGCGCCGACACCGCGGCCAGCACGGGAATGCCCGCCAGCACGGCCTTTTGCGTCAACTCGAACGAAGCCCGGCCGCTGACCAGCAGCACGCAGCCCTGCAGCGGAACCCGCCCGTGTTCCAGCGCCCAGCCCACGACCTTGTCGACCGCGTTGTGCCGGCCGATGTCCTCGCGCACCACCAGCGGTGTGCCGTCGGCCCGGAACAACGCCGCCGCGTGCAGCCCACCGGTGCTGTCGAAAACCTTTTGCGCGGAACGCAATTGGCCCGGCATCGCCTTGAGGGTCGCCGCGGTGACGGTCGCGGTATCCGTGCCGGGCGTGAACCGGCCGATCAACCGCACCGCGTCCAGCGACGCCTTGCCGCAGACCCCGCACGACGACGTGGTGTAGAAGTTGCGGGTGACATCGAGGTCCGGCGGCGCGACCCCGGGGGCCAGCGTCACGTCCAGGACGTTGTAGGTGTTCGGTTCGGTGCGCCCGTCGCAGTAGCGGATGGTCCGGACGTCCTCGCGGCCGCCGATGACCCCCTCGGTGAGCAGAAAGCCTTGCGCCAGTTCGAAATCCGAGCCGGGCGTGCGCATCGTCACCGTGACCGGCGCGCCGTTGACGCGAATCTCCAGCGGCTCCTCGACGGCCAGGGTCTCGGGTCGGGTGACGGCGCGGTCGGCGGTGAGATGCCGCGCCCGTCGGCGCGCCGTTACCTGGCCCACGCGCTCAAAACTACCCTGGCGCCCCTCACACCGCCTCGGCCAGCGCGGCCAGCGTTTCCGCCGACGAGTGGACCGGCCGCCACCCGAGCAGGGTCCGGGCCTTGTCGGTGTCCATCACCACCGACGTCCGCGCGGAGTGCAGCCATTCCAGCATCGACGGGACGAACGGCACCTTGGAAATCGCCGCCGACGCTGCCGAGGCGGCAATCGCGGGAACCCGCACGGGCCGGCCACCGAGCGCCTTGGCCACCTCGGACACCGTCACCACGCCATCGCCGGCGATGTTGTACGCCCCCGGCGGCGCCGGGGCCGTCGCGGCCAGCGCGATCGCCTCCGCGACGTCGTCGTGGTGCACCAGCTGCAGCGGAATCCCCGGATCCGGCACGACCGGCTTCAGGATCGGCGCCACCTTGCTGACGGCGCGCACCGGCGCGGGCAGCTGGTTCCAGGGCATCGCGTCGGCCAAAGCCGTCGCCCGGGGCCCCGCGACGATGCAAGGGCGCAGCACGAACACCTCCAGCGACGAGCCCTTGGTGATGTCGGCGAGCAGCGCCTCGCACTCGGCCTTCTGCGCCGAGTAGTAATGCTCGGCGGTCCCGCGCGTCGGCACGTCCTCGGTCAGCGGGACGGGGTTGTCCGAGTGGTAGCCGTAGGCCGCCACCGACGAGGTATAGACCAGGCGCCGCGGTCGCTGGGCGGCGACCGTCGCCTCGAACACGTTGCGGGTGCCTTCTAAGTTGATGCGTTGGCTCTCGTCGCGCGAGCCCATGATGATGAACGCCAGGTGGACCACCACGTCCGCCCCGGCCACCAGGGCATCGACGGCCTCCCGGTCGGTGATGTCGCCCTGCTGGTAGATGGTTTTCTGCCAGCCACACGACACCGGGTCGAACGGGCGGCGCGCCATCCCGATGATCTTCTCCACCGCGGGCTCGCGCTCGAGCGCCGTCACCGCCGACACGCCGATCTCCCCGGTTGGCCCGGTCACCGCCACTGTGAGTCCCACCCGGGTGTGCTTCCCTGCGGAACCGCGGACCAAACCGCGCTCGCGAAAGTCGCATGCCGATACTCTCGACGAAGAATCACGAGCGGGAACGGGGCAAAGCGTGGCAGACGACTTGAGTTCGGCACCGGGCGGGGAGAAGGCCGACCCGGCGACGGTCTTCGCCGCCCTGGCCGAGATCATCTACCAAGGTTCGGACGCCAAGCAGATGTACGCAGCCATCTGCATCGCCGCGACCCTGACCGTGCGCGGCTGTGACCACGCCAGCCTGCTGGTGCGCGACGGCGACCGCTACATCACGGTCGGCGCCAGCGACCAGATCGCGCAGCACATCGACGAGATGGAACGGCGTTCCGGCGACGGCCCGTGCATCGACGCGATCGAGGAGGAGACTCCCCAGATCGAGCCCGACCTGACCACGCCGTCGCTGTGGCCCAAGCTGGCCGCCGTCCTCGTCGAGGAGACACCGGTGCGCGGGGCCATGGGCTTTCGGCTCCTGGTCGACAAGCGCAAGGGGGCCGCGCTCAACCTGTTCAGCGACACTCCCAACGTCTTCGACGCCGAATCCGCCGGCCGGGCGGCGGTGCTGGCGTCGTTCGCCAGCGTGGCCATCAACGCGGTCGCCAAGGGCGAAGACGCCGCGAGCCTGCGTCGGGGGCTGATGAGCAACCGCGAGACCGGTAAGGCGGTCGGCATGTTGATGCTCCTGCACGACATGACCGAAGACCAGGCGTTCGACCTGCTGCGCCGGCATTCTCAGGCGCTGAACATCAAGCTGGCCGAGGTGGCGCACGCCGTCATCGAAAACCGCGGCCAATTGCCGGTCAGCGGCGAAACGAGTTAGCCGCGGGCTACTCCGGCAGCCGCAACTCGGGCTTCTCGACCTCTTCGATGTTGACGTCCTTGAAGGTGACCACGCGGACCTGCTTGACGAAGCGGGCCGGTCGGTACATGTCCCACACCCACGCGTCGGACAATCGCAGCTCGAAGTACACCTCGCCGTCGGCGTTGCGCGGCGTCATCTCCACGCTGTTGGCCAGGTAGAAACGCCGCTCGGTTTCTACGACGTAGCTGAACTGGCCGACGATGTCCTTGTATTCGCGGTACAGCGAGAGCTCCATCTCGGTTTCGTACTTTTCGAGATCTTCTGCACTCATCTGCTCAAACGTCCTTCTCCCTGACGTGGGAACCTGGTCCCATCTTTCCTCACCGGTATTCGCCAGGCTCGGCCGGAGGGTCCGGTTTGCACTCCGCCACCACGCGCCCACCGGATCCGCCCGGCCCCGAAGCCACGCGCCGGACGTTGATGAACGAATAGCGGTGCTGGGCGCAGGGGCCGAGCTCGGTCAGCGCCGTCGAATGGGCCGGCGTGCTGTAGCCCTTGTGGTCGGCGAAGCCATAGCCGGGGTGGTCGGCGTCCATCGCGACCATCAGCCGGTCGCGGCTGACTTTGGCCAGCACGCTGGCCGCGGCGATGCACGCCGCCACGGCGTCCCCGCCGACCACCGGCAGCGACGGCATCGGCAGGCCTGGCACGCGAAATCCGTCGCTCAGCACGTAACCGGGGCGCACCGACAACCCGGCCACCGCGCGGCGCATGCCCTCGATGTTGGCCACATGCACGCCGCGCCGGTCGACCTCCTCCGACGGGATGAAGACCACGTGATGCGCCAGCGCATACCGCCGGATCAAGGGGAACAGCTTCTCCCGGGCCTTCTCGGTGAGCTTCTTCGAATCATCCAGGGCCGCAAGGCTTTCCAGCCGACTCGGGCCGAGCACGCAGGCCGCCACCACCAGCGGGCCGGCGCAGGCGCCGCGGCCCACCTCGTCCACCCCGGCGACCGGGCCAAGGCCGCTGCGATACAACGCGGACTCCAGCGTGCGCAATCCGGACGACTTGCGGATGACGGTCCGCGGCGGCCACGTGGTGGCCATGACTACTGACTCTGCTGGGGGTTCACCGACCCGACGCCACCCCACCGCGACGGCGGCCACACGATGAATTGGGCCTTGCCGATGACGTTGGCTACCGGCACGGTTCCCGAATTCGGGTCACCGGTGCACAGGATGCCCTTGAGGGCTTCGATCGGGACGCTGGTGCAGTGGGCGCGGGAATCCGCCGAGTGGGTCCGGTTGTCCCCCATCACCCACAGCCGTCCCGGCGGGACCGCGACGGGCCCGAACTCGCTGCCCAGGCACGGGTACTTCGACGGGTCGGCCATCATCGTGGTCGGATCCAGATACGGCTCCTTGAGCGGCTTGCCGTCGACGGTCAACCCCGTTTCGGCCCGGCACTGCACCGTCTGCCCGCCCACCGCGATCACTCGCTTGACCAGGTCGTTCTCGTCGGGCGGCACGAAGCCGATGAACGACAGCGCGTTCTGCGCCCAGCGCAGCGCGGTGTTGTTCGAACGGATCGACTTGTAGCCGGCGTTCCACGAGGGCGGCCCCTTGAAGACGATCACGTCGCCGGGCCGCGGCTGGCCGAACCGGTAACTCAGCTTGTCGACCATGATCCGGTCGCCGACGCAGCCCGTGCACCCGTGCAGCGTGGGCTCCATGGATTCCGACGGAATCAGGTAGGGGCGGGCGATGAACGTCAGCATGACGTAGTAGAGGACCACGGCGATCACCGCGAGCAGCGCGAGCTCGCGCAGCGTGGACTTCTTCTTGCGCCCCGACTCGGCCGATTCGGGTTCCGAGGCTTCGGAGGGCGTGTCGGGGTCGGCGGTGGAGACCTTCGGCTCGGGCTGACCAGCGTCGGACTGGCGCTCGGGTGAGTCCGGGGTGTCGGTCACGAGATCAGCGTAGCCAGGTTGGTTTGTGGCCGCAGACCTGCTCCGAACCGGGCCCGGTCAGCGCTTTTCCTTGATCTTCGCCTTCTTGCCGCGGAGTTCGCGCAGGTAGTACAGCTTGGCGCGGCGGACGTCGCCACGGGTCACCACCTCGATGTGGTCGATGTTCGGCGAATGCACCGGGAAGGTGCGCTCGACGCCGACGCCGTAGCTCTCCTTGCGCACCGTGAACGTCTCGCGGATCCCTCCGCCCTGTCGGCGGATCACGACGCCCTTGAACACCTGGATACGCTCCTTGGCGCCCTCGATGACCTTGACGTGCACGTTGATGGTGTCGCCCGGGCTAAAGGCCGGGATGTCGTCGCGCAGCGACGTCTGGTCGACGAAGTCCAGCCGGTTCATCCTACGAACACTCTTCCTTGCGGTCGCGGCCTGCGACGGCTGCCCGCACGCGGGCGCGGGGCGGTCATCAAGCCGATGGTTTTCGGGCTTTTAGTGCGCATCTCGCAGCCGCCGGGAAACGCCCGGCGCGCTAGTGGGTTCGAGACAACTGAACAATTGTGCCAGACGGCCCGCGTGCATTGAAAATCACAGGTAAACCATGCGGTTCAAACCACGCCAAAGGCGCTGGTGAATGGTACACATGACTCGGGTCGAAACGGCCCGGCCACGTGCAGGTTTAACGTCCCAGGACGCCAAGGAGACCGACACATGCGTACCCGCCCGCTCGCCGTGCTCGCCGCCGTGGCGGCGGTGACGCTGGTGCTGGCCGGGTGCGACGAGGCGTTGGTGGAGCCGCAAAGCCTGGGAAAGCCGTCCGCCGGACCCGCGCACAGCGAGCCGGTTCGGCAGTCCCAGGTGCAGCCCGAGACGGTTCAGCTGCTGCTGGACACCGTGCCGATGCACGGGCCGCCGCAGGCGCTGTCCGGCACGGTGTTCGGCGGCCTGCCCGCGCGGATCCAGCAGGCCATCGACGAGGCCGCCGGCGCCGGGGCCACGCTGTCGGTCGCCGTCCTGGATCGCAAGACGCATGAGCTGGTCTCCAACGGCAACAGCCAGATCATCGGCACCGCGTCGGTGGCCAAGCTCTTCATCGCCGACGACCTGTTGCTCGCGGAGTCCCAGGGCAGGGCCGCGCTGTCCCCCGAGGACCGCCAGGCCCTGGACGTCATGCTGCAGTCGTCCGACGACGGCGCCGCCGAGAAGTTCTGGGGCCAGGGCGGCGGCGACAACATCATCACCCAGGTCGCGAGCCGATACGGCCTGTCGTCCACCACCCCGCCCAGCGACGGGCGCTGGTGGAACACGATGAGCTCGCTGACCGACCTGATCCACTACTACGACGCGCTGCTCGACGGCACGGGCGGGCTGCCGAACTCGCGGGCCAGCATCATCGTCAACGATCTGGCCCGGTCCACCCCAACCGGCGCCGACGGCTACCCGCAGCGGTTCGGCATCCCCGACGGCCTGTTCGCCGAACCGGTGGCGGTCAAGCAGGGCTGGATGTGCTGCATCGGCGCCGACTGGGTGCACCTGTCGACCGGGGTGATCGGCGCCGACCACCGCTACGTGATGGTGGTCCAGTCGCTGCAGCCGTCCGACGACGCCACCGCGCGGCAGACGATCACCCAGGCCGTCAAGACGATATTTCCCAACGGCCGCATCTGACGCGGCCCGTTCACGGCGCGAGCAGACGCAGAATCGCACGAATCCGGCTCCGCGAGTGCGATTCTGCGTCTGCTCGCCAAGCAACTAGCCCAATAGGTCCGGGCGGCGCTCACGGGTGCGCCGCAAGGAAACCTCGCGGCGCCACGCCGCGATCCGCGCATGATCGCCGGACAGCAGGACCTCGGGGACGTCCAGCCCGCGCCAGCTCGGCGGCCTGGTATAGCTGGGCCCCTCCAGCAGCCGGTCCAGGGCGGGCGAGTGCGAATCATCCTGCAGCGACGCGGGATTGCCCAGCACCCCGGTGAGCAGCCTGAGCACCGCTTCGATCATCACCACGGCCGCCGATTCCCCGCCGGGCAGCACGTAGTCCCCGATCGAGACCTCCTCGACCCGCATCCGGCGAGCGGCGTCGTCGATGACCCGCTGGTCGATGCCCTCGTAACGTCCGCAGGCGAACACCAGGTGCTTCTCGGTGCTCCAGCGCTGGGCGGTCGCCTGCGTGAACAATGCGCCCGCCGGGGTCGGAACCACCAAAAGCGTTTCACCCGAACAAGTCTCGTCCAGCGCCTCGCCCCAGACCGGGGCCTTCATCACCATCCCGGGTCCGCCGCCGTACGGCGCGTCGTCCACCGAGTGGTGGACGTCGTAGGTCCACCGGCGCAGGTCGTGCACGTGCAGGTCGACCAGGCCGGACGCAATCGCCTTGCCCGGCAACGACTGTCGCAACGGATCCAGATAGGCCGGGAAGATCGTGATGACATCTATTCGCATTGGGCGCACCTGCTCCCTACAGTTCCAGCAGGCCCTCGGGCGGATCGATCTCAATCAGCCTGTCGTCCAACGAGACCGACGTGACGATCGCGCTCACGAACGGCACCAGGAGCTCGCCGGAATCCCGGCGCACCGCCAGCAGCTCACCCGCCGCGGTGTGCAACACCTCGGCGACGACGCCGACCTCCAGCCCCGAAATCGTCCGGACGACAAGGCCTTCGAGCTGGTGGTCGTAGTACGTGTCCGGCTCGTCGATCGGCGGCAGCTCGTCGGAGTCGACGACAAACAGGCTGCCCCGCAGGGCGTCGGCGGCGTCGCGGTCGTGCACGCCGGCCAATCGCACCAGCAGCCGCCCACCGTGCTCGCGGGCCTGGTCGATAACGACGCTGCGCTCCTCACCGCTACGGGAGTTCTTGGCGCGCAACGTATTACCCGGAGCGAACCGTGCCGCGGGATCGTCGGTGCGGACTTCCACCACCACCTCGCCGCCGATGCCGTGCGCCTTGACCACGCGCCCGACCGTTAACTCCAAGGGAGCGCTCCGCTACTGGTCGGTGTCCACCACGTCGACGCGGATCCCGCGGCCGCCGATACCGGCGACCAGCGTGCGCAACGCGGTCGCGGTGCGTCCGCCACGACCGATCACCTTGCCCAGGTCGTCAGGGTGGACGTGCACCTCCACGGTGCGCCCACGCCGACTGGTGACCATGTCCACCCGGACGTCGTCGGGATTGTCGACGATCCCGCGGACCAGGTGCTCGACAGCGTCAACGACGACGGTGCTCACCTCGGTCAGCCTTCGGTCGGTGCGTCGGCAGGCGCGGCTTCGGCGGCCGGCTCGGCGGGGGCTTCGGCGGCCGGCTCGGCCTCGGCGGCGGGCTCGGCATTGGTCTCGGCGGTCTCTGCAGCGGCCTCGGGCGTCTCGGCAGCCTTGGCGGCCTTCTTGGCCCCTGAAGTTGAAGCCTTCTTCTTCGGCTTGGCGGCCTCGGTGGTGGGCGCGCCGTCGGCCTCGGCCAGCGCGGCGTTGAACAGCTCCAGCTTGGACGGCTTGGGCGGCGCGGCCTGCAGGCTGCCCTCGGCGCCGGGCAGGCCCTTGAACTTCTGCCAGTCGCCGGTGATCTTCAGCAGCTTGAGGACCGGCTCGGTCGGCTGGGCGCCCACCGAAAGCCAGTACTGGGCGCGCTCGGAGTTGATCTCGATCAGGCTCGGGTCTTCCTTCGGGTGATACCGGCCGATGACCTCGATCGAGCGGCCGTCGCGGCGAGTCCGAGCGTCGGCGACGGCGATGCGGTATTGCGGATTGCGGATCTTGCCAAGCCGGGTCAGCTTGATCTTCACAGCCATGGTTAAGCGACTTCTCCTAGATGTGTCACGCTGCAATTCAGCGACCCGGGCGGGATGCCGGGGTCCGGTTTTGCCTCGCGTGTGTGACCACCGGGCGGCCGTAATCGCGCGGCGGACAGCCGCCCATTGTGCCAGAACAGGGCCGCGCGCCAGAAATCCAGCTACATCACCTTCTGGAAGACTTTCGTCTCCACCCGGCGCGTCATCCGCCAGCCCTCGGCGGTCCGCACGAACTCGTCGTCGTACCAGAGCCCGCAAAACAGCGCCTGGTCGCTCTCGCCCGGCAGCACCATCGGGTTGAAGCAGATCACCCGAGAGGAGGCGGTGTCGCCATCGATGCGCACCGAGAAGTTCCCGAGCATGTGCGCGTACACCGGGAAGGTCGGCAACACCTCGGACAACCACTTCTTCACCTCGGGGAAATGGCCGTCGATGCCCCCCAGCGCCCGGTAGTCGATGTAGGCGTCGGGCGTGAAGACCTCGTCCAGGTCGTCGAATCGGCGGTTGTCGATGGCGGTGGAGTAGTCCACCAGCAGCTGCTGGATCTCTAAGCGGTCGGAAATCTCTTCCAGGCTCAACATGGCTTGATTGAACACGACGGAACGGCAACGTGTTCAGCGGCGTCAGCCATCCTCCGCGCC
>NZ_LZKE01000249.1:0-15297 GCF_001672675.1 Mycobacterium sp. E2327 | reverse complement strand
AGTTGGCGGCGTAAAACGCGGCCTCCGATCGCAGCTGCTTGACGTGCACGCCGGCCGACTTCAGCAGGGTGCGCTGGATCTGGGCGAAGCTGTGCATGGACGCGGCCGCCGCCACCACCGACGCGATCAGCCACCACCAGTTGGCCTCGTAAAGGCTCATCCAGGCTTTCGCCAACTGGTGCCAGCCCAGTGCGATCTCCACAGCAAGCACGATCGCGACGATGCCGAGGATCACCCAGCGCACCCACCAGTACCTGCCGCGCGGAGTCTCTTCGCGCGTCAGGTCCAGCTTGCGGGCGGGTGCGTCGTGCGACACGTGCTTTAGGGTAACCGCGCAGGTGGCGCGGCCAGCGAGGCGAAGCTCCGACTGTGTCGCGGTCGTAACCGGATCGTGCCGGGTCCGGCGGAACCTGGGACGACCTCACGGCCGGTCGAAGCGCGCCGGCGCCAGATAGGCTGGGCTGATGCCGGCAAACCCCGAACGAGCCGCGGAGGCCTTCGAGGCCGCATCGGTCGAACCCCTGGTCCGAAAGGCCGCCGCCTGGGCGTGGCGTTTGCTGGCCATCCTGGCCGCGGTGCTCGCACTGCTCTGGGTGGTGCAGAAGCTCGAAGTAATCGTGGTTCCGGTGTTGCTGGCGCTGATGGTCAGCGCTTTGCTGGTTCCGGCCGTCGACTGGATCGACAAACGGGGCCTGCCGCGCGGGGCGGCGGTGGCGCTGGTCATGCTGGGCGGGTTCGCGATTTTCGGCGGCATCCTGACGTTCGTCATCATCCAATTCGTCTACGGTCTGCCCGACCTGACCGAGCAGATCAGCCGCAGCATCGACTCCTCCCGCCGGTGGCTGATGGAGGGCCCGTTGCATCTGCGCGGCGAACAGATCTCCAACGCGGGCAACGCCGCGATCCAGGCGCTGCACAACAATCAGTCCAAGCTGACCAGCGGTGCGCTCTCCACCGCGGCGACGATCACCGAACTGGTGACGGCCGCGGTGTTGGCCCTGTTCACGCTGATTTTCTTCCTCTACGGCGGGCGCAACATCTGGCAGTACGTCACCAAGATCTTCCCGGAGAACGCCCGGGACCGGGTGCGCGAGGCGGGCAACGCCGGATACGGGTCGCTGATCGGCTACGTGCGGGCCACCTTCCTGGTCGCCCTGACCGACGCCGCGGGCGTCGGCACCGGGTTGGCGATCATGGGCATCCCGCTGGCGCTGCCGCTGGCCTCGGTCGTGTTTCTCGGCGCCTTCATTCCTTTGATCGGTGCGCTGGTCTCGGGGCTGCTCGCGGTGGTGGTCGCGCTGCTGGCCAAGGGCATGGTCTACGCGCTGATCACGCTGGGTCTGCTCATCGCGGTGAACCAGCTCGAGGCGCATTTGCTGCAGCCGCTGGTGATGGGCCGCGCGGTCTCCATCCATCCGCTCGCCGTGGTGCTGGCGATCTCCACCGGCGGCGTGCTCGCCGGGATCGTCGGGGCCCTGCTCGCCGTTCCCACGGTCGCGTTCCTCAACAACGCGATTCAGGTGCTGCTGGCCCGGGATCCCTCCGCCGAATCTGAAAAGCAGACCGAGGAGGCCGACGAGGTCGGGGTCGTCGTCCAGGCGGAACCGGACAAGCCCGACTGAGCAGCCTTTAGATCCGTCCCTCGCGACGCAGCAGATCCTGGGCGCTGACGCCCCCGCCGGCGCCCCTGCGACGCCGGTCGCCGTTGTCGCCTTGCCCGCGGGCGTCGAGTTTCTCGGTGGTGGGCTCGGCGTCAGGCATCTCACCGGGGGCCGGCGCGTCACCGGAATGGTTGCCGGGGACCGGAATGGCCCGCGTCTGACCGCTGGACGGCGTCGGCGGCGCGGGTGGCCGCGGTGACGCCGACGGCCACGGGGCCGCGTTGGTGGCGGGTGCCGAGAGGCGCGCGGTCTTCGGCTCCACCGACTGGGCCTGCAGGCGGGTGGTGCTCGCGGCGGACGGCGTGCTCGGCGCACCGGGCGCCAAGTCCCTGGCGGGCCGGGGCTCCAGCTGGTCGGGGTGCGCCGCCCGCGACGGCTCCAGCGAGCCGGGGTGGGTGGGGTCGTGCGGCGCGCGGGGCGCTCCCGCGGCCAGGGCGGCCGCCGCGACCGGTGGCCGGGTGGGCCGGCCGTTGAGGGTGGGGCGCTTGCGCTCGTCGGGCAGGTCGATCTCGCCCAGCCCCATCTTGTTCTGCAGGCGCCGGGCCCAGCGCGGGGCCCACCAGCAGTCGTCGCCGAGCAGCTTCATCACCGACGGCACCAGGAACATGCGGACCACGGTGGCGTCCAGCAGCAGCGCCGCCATGAGCCCGAATGCCAGGTACTTCATCAGCACGAGATCGGAGAAGACGAATGACGCGGCGACCACGGCGAGGACCAGCGCGGCGGCCGTGATCAGGCGTCCCGTGGTCGCGGTGCCGATCCGGATCGCCTCGGCGGTGGACATGCCGCGTTCGCGGGCTTCGACCATTCGGGACACCAGGAACACCTCGTAGTCGGTGGCCAGGCCGAAACCGACCGCGACCACCAGCGCGATCAGCACCACCATCAGCGGCGTCGGAGTGAAGTTCAGCCACGTCGAGAAGTGCCCGTCGACGAAAATCCAGGTCAGGATGCCCAGCGTCGACCCGAGCGTCAGCGCGCTCATCACCACCGCCTTGATCGGCAACACCACCGATCCGAACGCGAGGAACATCAGCAAGGTCGTGGCGCTGAGCAACAGCGCCAGCATCAACGGGGCCTTGTCGAACAAGCTGTGGATGCTGTCCTGCTCGAGCGCGGGCGTGCCGCCAACCAGGAGGGTGAGGCCCTTCGGCGGGTTTATGGACCGCAGTTCGTCGATCTTCTTGGCGGCGTCATTGCGGTTGGACAACCCGTTCTGAATGACGCGCACCGAGTCGTTTTTGGGCTGCGTCGTGCCGTTCGGCCCGTTGACGCAGGGGTTGCCCGCGATGGCCGGGCACGGCCGCTCCTCCCACGATTTGTCGGTGAACCCGGTGATCGGCGCGATCCTGTTGCGGATGTCGGCCACCTGCTGGTCGGTGACCTTGCTGCCGTTGTTGCTCTTGATCACCATGGTCAGTTGCTCGGTGCGGTAGCCCGGGAACAGCTTGTCGAAGTGCTCCTGCGCCTGCCGTACCGGGTTGTTGGGCGGCAGGTACTTCTCGCTCATGCCGCCGAAGGACAGGTTGCCGAGCGGGATGACGAGCAGGATCATGCCGACGGCGATGGGAACGGCGAACGCCAACGGCCGCTTCATCACGAAGTTGACCAGCTTGCCCCAGAAGCCGGCCTCGACCTCTTCGCGGGTCTTGGTCTTCTGCAGCCGGTCGGCGAGCCAGTTGAGGTAGGCGCGCGACACCTTCCAGTTCCGCAGGAAGGGCACCCGGAACGCGGTCCGCACGCCCAGCGCGTCGACGTGGCGGCCGAGGATGCCCAGGCAGGCCGGCAGCAACGTGATCGACAGCAGCGCCGCCAGGCCGACCGCGGCGAAGATCGCATAGACCAGCGAATGCACGAAGCCCTGCGGCAACACGAGCAGGCTGGCGCTCGAGGCGATGATGAGCACCGCCGAGAAGGTGACCGTGCGCCCGGCCGTCATGACGGTGCGTCGCACGGCGGCCTCGGTGTCGTAGCCTTCGGCGATCTCCTCCCGGAACCGGCTCACCACGAATAGCCCGTAGTCGATGGCGATACCGAGGCCGATCAGCGAGACCACCGGCTGGGCGAAGTAGTGCACCGGCCCGAACATGGCGACGAACCGCAGGATGCCAGTTGCGCCCGCGATGCTCAGCCCGCCCACGATGACCGGCAGGCCGGCGGCGATCGCGCCGCCGAACACCAGGAACAGCACCACCGTCACCAGCGGCAGGGCGAGGACCTCCATCCGCCGCTGGTCGGTGGCGATGGTTCCGGTCAGGGCGTTGGCGATCGGCTCCAGGCCCGCGAGCTGGACGGTGCCGCCGTCGAGCTTCTGCAGGTCCGGCGCGATGGTCTTGTAGTTGTTGAGGATCGAGTCGTCGTCGTCGCCCTTGAGCGGGATGGACACGAAGGTGTGCTTCTTGTCCTCCGTCGCCATCCCTTTGATCAGCGGGGGCGCGTCGGCGGGATTGGCGACCGCCAGCCAGCCCGCCCAGCCGACGACCTGGTTGGGGTGGTCGTTCTTGAACTTGTTCAGCTCGTCGACGATCTTCTGGTGCCACGCCGGGTCCTCGACGGTCTTGCCGTCGGGGGCGGTGAAGGTGGCGACGATGTGACTGGTGCGGTCGCGGCCATAGGTCTGGTCACCCAGGACGGAGGCCTTGACGGACTGGCTGCCGTCGTCGTAAAAGCCGCTCTGCGTAACGTGTTTGCCCAGGCTCATCCCGAAAATGCCGCCGCCGAGGCAAAGAGCCACCATGACCCCGATGACGATGTACCGATAGCGGTACACAGTTCGTCCCCACCAGGCGAACACGTAAGCTCCTTACTGGATCAGTAGTGACCCGCGGATTGAGTTCCCAGTCTCACACACGCGTGGTCAAAAGGGCGGACAGCGGCCGGAACGGCTGCAGCCATGCTCCATGGTCAGGCAGCGAATCCAGACCGATCCGCGGCAACGGCTCCCGGAACACACCGGCGATGTCTTCCAGGTCGACGAAGTCCAAGGTATCCGACGCTAGCGCCCAACTCGCGTGTTCGCGAAATCCGATCACCTGGACGGGAACCCCGGTGCGCGCGATTTCTTCCAGCGGCTGACGGAAGGCCTGGCCGTCGGCGGAGGCCACCACCAGCGCCGCAAGCCCCTCGGACTGCCGCCGCGCGATGTGCGCCAGCATGTCGTGGTCGACGTCACTGTCCTCATCGATCTTCGGCTTGGCGAAGACCGCGAACCCCACGTTACGTAACGCGTCGACCCAGGGCCGGACGACGTCGGCGCTGCCGGGGGCGATGTTGGTGAAGACGGTGGCCTCGGGTTCGATGACGACGCCGGGGCGTCCCGAGCTGACCTCCGCGGTTCGCGCCAACAGCCAGCGGCCCAGGGCGTCGAATCGGGGGCGCTCCAGGGCCGTCGGGCGCCGCCCCAATATGGAGCCCAGGCCCATGTCGAGGTTGGGAGCGTCCCAGACCAGCAGCACCCGCCCGGCCGGCGGCTGGAAGCTGTTCAGGCCCTCGGCCGACAGAACCGCCGGTGCTTCCAGCGCTTCCGATGCCGTCGCCTCTTCTGTCAGGCTCATTGCCATCGCCTGCCTAACTCATCGCCTAAGCCAGATGAATTCGTTCACCGCGCTGCCCGCTTCTTGGGCCTTGGACTCGTACTTGGTGGTGGGGCGCACGACCGAGATCGGCAGCCGGCTTCCCTCCTCGGCGCGCCGAAGCCGGGGTTCGCCATCGCCGGCCTCGGCGATCTGCTCGGCGTAGCCGGGATGGTCCGTCGCGGCGTGCAGAACACCACCAGGGAGTAACCGGTCGGCGATCAGGCCAATCGTGCTCGGTTGCAGGAACCGGCGCTTGTGGTGCCGGGCCTTGGGCCAGGGATCGGGAAAGAAGACGCGGACGCCGGTCAGCGAACCCGGGGCGATCAGGCGGTCCAGCACGTCGATCGCGTTCCCGCGGATCAACCGGATGTTGCCGACCTGCTCGCGGTCGATCGCGGACAGCAGCTGCGCCAGGCCCCGGCGGTAGATCTCCACCGCGATCACATCGACGCCGGGCTCGTCCTGGGCCATCGCGAGGGTGGATATGCCGCTGCCGCAGCCGATTTCGAGCACCACCGGCGCCTCGCGGCCGAACCAGGCGCGGGTGTCCAGCGGCTCGGGCGGCTGGGGAGCCCCGGCGGGCGCGGACCCGACCGAGATGCCCAGTTTCGGCCATAGCCGCTCCCAGGTGCGGCGTTGAGCCTCCGAAAGCGCGGAACGGCGCGACCGGAAACTCGTGGCGGGGAGGCGGCGATGTTCGGGAACGGGCGGTTCTCCAGTCACATCCTTACTTTCCGGGCCAGCCTCCACTGCCGCCGGCGCGTCGGGACACGTCCCGACCCCGGGTTGCGCATGCATTTGTCCATGGTGGCCTATGAACCCCCGATGTAGCCGCCCGTGGTCCAGATTGATACCCAACAGTTGCCTTCTGCTGCTAGCGGTGGCTCGCATCTCGCTGACGCAGATGCCACCATTCGGTGAGACCCGGCTGGCCGTTCGGCAAACGGACGCCCATCCGATCGAACGGCTAGGACAGATGACGGGACACGGGCACAGACTTTTCGTCGACGAGCTGGCGCGCTTTGCCGCCGGCCGCGCCGACCCGCGCGTGACCGCGATCACCGAACGGGCCGGCGCCCCGCTGCGCGTGGCCGTGCGCGGTCGACGCGGCGTCGGTTGCCGCACCGTGGCGCACGCCCTGAACCTCGCGGGAGCCGGGTGCGGGATCGCCGCGACGGCGGGGACGCCGGCCGGGGCCGACGTGGTGGTGTACGTCACGGCCGAGGTGATCAAGCCCGAGGACGCCGAGGCCGTCGCCGCCGCCGGGCGCCCCGTGCTGGCCGTGCTGAACAAGGCCGACCTCGCCGGCTCGCTTTCCGGGCGGGGCGGCGACGGGCCGATCGCGGCGGCGCGCCAACGCTGCGCCCGGCTCGCCGCGCTGCTCGGGCACCCGATCGAACCGATGATCGGGCTGTTCGCCGTCGCCGCGCTCGACGGCCTGGACGACGAGTTGTGGGCGGCGCTGCGGGTCCTCGCCGCCGATCCCGCCGGCGCGGGCTGCCTCGACGGCTCGTTCGCCGGGTTCCTGGCGGCGGAAAATCCGGTGCCGACCGCCGTCCGGCTGCGCCTGCTCGACACCCTGGACCTGTTCGGCACGGCCCTGGGCATCGCCGCGGCCCGGCGGGGCAGGACGCCGGCACAGGCGCGGGCCCTGTTGCGCCGGCTGAGCGGCGTCGACGCCGTCCTGGACAAGGTCGCGGTGATCGGCGCGCAGGTGCGCTACCAGCGGGTGCTCCGGGCGGTCGCGGAATTGGAGGCCCTGGCCGTCGCCGCCGGCCCGGACGGCGAGGCGATCAGCAACTTTTTGGCCAGCGACGACGCGGTGGTCGCCCGGATGGCGGCCGCGGTTGACCTGGCCGAGGCTGCCTGGCACGACCCCGGCGCCGACGTTCCTGACGATCCCGCGGCCCAGCTACCCCGGGCGGTGCGCTGGCAGCGCTACAGCCTTGGCAGGCTGGGACCGGTGAGTGATCTGCAGCGCGCCTGCGGCGCGGACATCGCCCGGGGATCGCTGCGGCTGTGGTCGCAGGCCTGCGGGCCGCTGCCCGGGGAGCCACGGTGAGCGGCGACGACCCGGCCGCCGACGTGGACGCGCTGGTGGCGGCGATCGGGCCCCGGTTGGATTCGCCCGGGATCAACCGCCGCGACGTGGTGTTGGTGACCGGGCCGTGGCTGGCCGGCGTCACCGCCGTGGTTTCGGCGCTGCGCGAACGGCTGCCGCAGCACAAGTTCGTCGAGTCGGCGGACCTGGGACCCGGCGATGCGCCGATCGCGGTGGTGTTCGTCGTCTCCGCGGCGGCGCAGCTGACCGGATCGGACTGCGTACTGCTGGATGCCGCCGCCGAGCACACCGACGTGGTCGTCGCCGTGGTGTCCAAGACCGACGTGCACCGCAACTGGCGCGACGTCCTCGCCGCCAACCGCGACACCCTGGTCGCGCACGCGCCGAGGTACGCCCGGGTGCCCTGGGTCGGCGCGGCCGCCCTGCCCGACCTGGGCGACCCGAGCGTCGACGACCTGGTGCGGACGGTCGACGAGCAACTCGCCGATCCCGACATTCCCCGGCGAAACAGGTTGCGGGCCTGGGAATCCCGGCTGCAGGGGGTCGCCGAGCGCATCGACCGCGACGCCGAGGGCGCCGGACGGCGGGCGCGGGTCGACGCGTTGCGCGAGGAGCGCAGCGGGGCCCTGCGGCAGCGCCGGCAGGCGAAAACCGAGCGCACCATCACGCTGCGCGGCCAGATCCAGCAGGCTCGCGTCCAGTTGTCCTACTTCGCGCGCAACCGGTGTTCGTCGGTGCGCACGGAGCTGCAAGAGGACGCCGCCGGTCTGTCGAGGCGGCAGATGTCCGGCTTCAGTGACTACGCGCGCGGCCGCGTCGACGAGGTGGTGGCCGAGGTGGGCGAGGGAACCAGCACCCACCTCGCCGAGGTCGCGCAGGTGTTGGGGGTGCCGCTGGCCCTGCCCGGTGTCGAGAAGCTGCCGACGGTCGAGGTCGCGCCCGCGCCCCTGAAATCGCGGCGGCACGAAACCTGGCTCATGATGCTGCTGGGCGCCGGCTTCGGGCTGGGGGTGGCGCTGACGCTCAGCCGGCTGGTCGGCGGGCTGGCCTCCCGGCTCAGCCCCGCGCTGGCCGCCGCGGGCGCGGTGGCATGCGTTGCCATCGGGGTGGCGGTCACGTTCGTGGTCGTGCACATCCGCGGCCTGCTGCGCGACCGGGCGCTGCTGGACCGCTGGGCGGGCGACGTCACGTCGTCGCTGCAGTCGACGGTGGAGGAGCTGGTGGCGACCCGGGTGCTGGTCGCCGAGTCGTTGCTGAGCACCGAGCTGGTGGCCCGCGACGAGGCGGAGAACGCGCAGGTGGCCGACCAGGTCAGCGCCATCGACAGCGAACTGCGGGAGCACGCGATCGCGGCGGCGCGGGCGGCCGCGGTGCGCGACCGGGAGATGCCGACCATCCAGGCTGCGCTGGACGCGGTGCGTGCAGAACTCGGACAACCGGGTATACCCCAACCCGAGATCGACACCGCTGAAACGGCTTCAAGGAGCGATGATGGCGACGACGGGTGACGTTTGACCCTGTTTCTGAATCGTTGTTGTGAGAAGGCTTATACCCGCCCGAGACCTCCCCGACAAGTGGCTCACGATAACCTGTAGTTAACGCCACCATGTAAATAGTTGTGTGGGCGAGGGCATAGCAAGGCAACTCAAATACGAGCCGAGTAAGCAGGCAGAAGAATCCAGGAGACTTCGATGACTTCAGCGACCATCCCCGGTTTGGACACCGCGCCCACCAAGCACCAAGGGCTGCTGTCCTGGGTGGAGGAGGTCGCCGAGCTCACCCAGCCCGACCGGGTGGTCTTCGCTGACGGTTCCGACGAGGAATGGCAGCGGCTCACCGACCAGCTCGTCGAGGCCGGCACCTTCAAGCGGCTGAACCCCAAGGAGTACCCCAACTCCTTCCTGGCGCTGTCCGACCCGTCCGACGTGGCGCGCGTCGAGTCGCGGACCTTCATCTGCTCCGAGCGGCAGATCGACGCCGGCCCGACCAACAACTGGATGGACCCCGCGGAGATGCGGTCCACCCTCAAGGACCTGTACCGCGGCTGCATGCGCGGCCGCACCATGTATGTGGTGCCGTTCTGCATGGGCCCGCTCGGTGCCGACGACCCCAAGCTGGGCGTGGAGATCACCGACTCCGAATACGTCGTCGTCTCGATGAAGGTGATGACCCGGATGGGCAAGGCGGCCCTGGAGAAGATGGGCGACGACGGCTTCTTCGTCAAGGCGCTGCACTCGGTCGGCGCCCCGCTCGAGCCCGGCCAAAAGGACGTGCCGTGGCCGTGCAACGAGACCAAGTACATCACCCACTTCCCCGAGACCCGCGAGATCATGAGCTACGGCTCCGGCTACGGCGGCAACGCCCTGCTGGGCAAGAAGTGCTACTCGCTGCGCATTGCCTCGGCCATGGCCCACGACGAGGGCTGGCTCGCCGAGCACATGCTGATCCTCAAGCTGATCTCCCCGGAGAACAAGGCCTACTACTTCGCCGCGGCGTTCCCGTCGGCCTGCGGCAAGACCAACCTGGCCATGCTGCAGCCGACGATCCCGGGCTGGCGCGCCGAGACGCTCGGCGACGACATCGCCTGGATGCGGTTCGGCAAGGACGGCCGGCTGTACGCCGTCAACCCCGAGTTCGGCTTCTTCGGCGTCGCGCCGGGCACCAACTGGAAGTCCAACCCCAACGCGATGCGCACCATCGCCGCGGGCAACACCGTGTTCACCAACGTCGCGCTGACCGACGACGACGAGGTGTGGTGGGAAGGCCTGGAGGGCGAGCCGGACCACCTGATCGACTGGAAGGGCAACGACTGGTACATCCGGGACACGGAAACGAAAGCCGCGCACCCGAATTCGCGGTACTGCACGCCGATGTCACAGTGCCCGATCCTGGCGCCGGAGTGGGACGACCCGCAGGGCGTGCCGATCTCGGGCATCCTGTTCGGCGCGCGCCGCAAGACCACGGTGCCGCTGGTGACCGAGGCCCGCGACTGGCAGCACGGCGTGTTCATGGGCGCGACCATGGGCAGCGAGCAGACCGCCGCCGCCGAGGGCAAGGTCGGCACCGTGCGCCGCGACCCGATGGCCATGCTGCCGTTCCTGGGCTACCACGTCGGCGACTACTTCCAGCACTGGCTGGACCTGGGCAAGAACTCCGACGAGTCCAAGCTGCCGAAGGTGTTCTTCGTCAACTGGTTCCGCCGCGGTGACGAGGGCCAGTTCCTGTGGCCGGGCTTCGGCGAGAACAGCCGCGTGCTGAAGTGGATCGTCGACCGCATCGAGCACCGGGCCGGCGGCCAGGACACCCCGATCGGTGTCGTGCCGACCGCGGCGGACCTGGACCTGGACGGCCTCGACGCCGACAGCGACGAGGTCGCGCAGGCGCTGGCCGTCAACGCCGACGAGTGGCGCCGGGAACTGCCGCTGATCGAGGAGTGGTTCGAGTTCGTCGGCGACAAGCTGCCGACCGGCGTGAAGGACGAGTTCGAGGCGCTCAAGCAGCGACTCGCCGAGGCCTAAACTTCCGCGAACTGGGGGCACCTCCCGCTTGCGGGGGAACGTAAAAGCCCCCATTCCGTGCCGGAATCGGGGACTTTTACGTCTGCTGGGCACCCGTGACTTGCCGGCGCAGCGATTTCGGCAGATACACCGCGCCCGCTCCGGCGCCGGCCGCCAGGTCGCCCGGGTTGGAGATGGCGCAGCGCTTCAATGAGAGGCAGCCGCAGCCGATGCAGGAGTCGAGGTTGTCGCGCAGCGCGATCAAGCCGGCGATCTGGTCGTCGAGGCGGGCGCGCCAGCTCTTGGACAGCCGGGCCCAGTCGGCGCGGGTCGGGGTGCGGCCGTCGGGGAGGGTGGCCAACGCGTCAGCGACCTCGTCCAGGCTCAGCCCGACGTTGCGGGCGGCCTTGATGAAGGCCAGGCGGCGCAGCATCTGCCGTTCGAAGCGGCGCTGATTGCCCGACGTCCGGGTCGCCGTGATGAGGCCCTGGCTTTCGTAGAAGCGGATCGCCGAGGCGGCGAAGCCGCTGCGCCGGGCGATCTCGCTGACGGTGAACAGATCACGCTTGTCCATTGCGGCCTTTCCCGATTGAGGACTTGACTTAAAGTTTACTTCAACTATCAGTATGGGCCGTATGACTCAACCGCAACCCAGTCCCGTCGCAATCGTCACCGGCGCCTCCCGCGGCCTCGGCAGGGCGCTGGCCGCCGCCCTGCTCGGCCGGGGATGGACCGTCGTCGCCGACGCCCGCCGCGCCCACGAACTCAATGCCACTGCAGCCGAACTTAATTCGGAGCGATTCATCGGATTGCCCGGCGACGTCACGGACTCGTCGCACCGTGACGCCCTGATCGCCGCCGCGCTGGGCGCCGGTCCCGTTAGCCTGCTGGTGAACAACGCCAGCCGGCTAGGGCCCAGCCCGCAGCCCGCGCTCGCCGACTACCCGGAGAGCGACTTGCGGGACGTGTACGAGACCAACGTGTTCGCGCCGCTGGCGCTGGCCCGGGCGGCGCTGCCGGCGCTCGCCGACAACGCCGGGGTGATCGTCAACGTGTCGTCCGACGCCGCCGTCGAGCCGTATGCCGGCTGGGGCGGATACGGGTCGTCGAAGGCCGCGCTGGATCAGCTGTCGGCCGTCCTGGCGGCCGAGGTGGCGGCGGTTCGCGTGTACGCCTTCGACCCGGGCGACATGCGGACCGAGATGCACCAGGCCGCTTTTCCCGGAGAGGACATCTCCGATCGCGCCGAACCGGAGGCCGTCGTGCCCGCCTTGCTGGACCTCTTGGACACCCGGCCGCCGGGGGGTCGTTACCGGGCCACGGAGCTGTTGGCCGGTGCGCTGTCATGATCCACTTCCAGCGCCCCCCGGGCTCCGACGCCAGCGAGCCGCCCGAAGCGCGCGGCCTGGCCCGCGACGCGGTCCGGCTGCTGGTCGCCCGCCCGGGGCGGATCAGCCACGCCCGCTTCGCCGACCTCGGTGACCACCTGCGACCCGGTGACCTCCTGGTGGTGAACAACTCCGCCACGATGCCCGCCGCGGTCGACGGCCGCCGCGGCGGGCGGGACATCGCCGTGCACTTCTCGACGGCGCGCCGCGAAAAGGAGTGGGTGGTGGAACTGCGGCCCGCGGCGGACGCCGCTGGACACCTCACCGATGTGCGGCCCGGCGAACGCGTCGACCTGCCCGGCGGGGCGGCGCTCGTGATCGGCTCGTCGTATCCCGAACCCGGGGTCGAGGGTGCCCGGCTGTGGACCGCGCGGGTGATCCTCGAGGGCGACCTGGGGGCCTACCTCGCACGGCACGGGCGGCCGATCCGGTATTCGTACGTGCCGCGGGAGTGGCCGCTGCGTTATTACCAGACCGTGTTCGCGCGGTCCGCCGGCAGCGCCGAAATGCCCAGCGCTGCAAGACCGTTCAGCACCGAACTGGTGACCGCGCTGGTCTCCGCCGGGATCGGGATCGCGCCGATCACCCTGCACGCCGGGGTGTCGTCGGCCGAGGCCGGCGAGCCGCCGACCCCCGAGCTGTTCGAAGTTCCGGCGCCCACCGCGCGGCTGGTGAACTCGGCGCGCGCGGCGGGCAACCGGGTGATCGCCGTCGGCACGACGGTGACCCGCGCGCTGGAGTCGGCCGCGGACCCGGCCGGCGTGGTTCGGCCGGCCGTCGGCTGGACCGACCTGGTGCTCGGCCCGCAGCGCCCGTGCCGGGTGGTCGACGGCCTGGTCACCGGGTGGCATGACGCCGGCGCCTCACACCTGCTGCTGCTCGAGGCCGTCGCTGGCCCCGACCTTGTCGCCGCGGCCTACCGGGAGGCGGTCGCACGCGGTTATCTGTGGCACGAATTCGGGGACAGCGCCCTGCTGCTGCCCGCATGACACGTGTCAAACCGGGCGTCGTACAGTCTGCGCATGCAGATTCGCCAGCATGTCGGCGCCGACAAGCCCGCCGTGATCCTCTACCCGTCCGGGACGGTCGTCACCTTCGATGATCTGGAAGCCCGCGCGAACCGACTGGCGCATCGGTTCCGCCAGGCCGGCCTGCGCGAGGGGGACACCGTCGCGATCCTGATGGAGAACAACCAGCACATCCACGCGGTGATGTGGGCGGCCCGCCGCAGCGGTTTGTACTACGTGCCGATCAACACCCACCTGACCGCGGCCGAGGCCGCCTACATCGTCGACAACAGCAACGCCAAGGCGATCATCGGTTCGGCGGCGCTGCGCGACACCCTGGTGCAGCTGGGCGAACACCTACCCCGGCTGCCCGAGCTGCTGATGATCGCCGACGGCGACCTGCCGGGCTGGGAAAGCTACCCGGAATGCGTTGCGCAGCAACCCGACACGCCCATCGACGACGAGATCGAGGGCGACCTGCTGCAGTACTCGTCGGGCACCACCGGGCGGCCCAAGGGGATCCGGCGCGACCTCCCGCACCTGCCGCCCGCGGAGGCGCCCGGCATGATGTCGGCGCTGGTCGAGTTCTGGATGTCGCCCGATTCGATCTATCTGAGCCCGGCCCCGCTGTACCACACCGCGCCGTCGGTGTGGTCGATGAGCGCACAGGCCGGCGGCATCACCACGGTCGTGCTGGAGAAGTTCGACGCCGAGGGCACACTGGACGCCATCCAGCGCTACCGCGTCACCCATGGCCAGTTCGTGCCGGCGATGTTCACCCGGATGCTGAAATTGCCTGCGGACGTTCGTGATTCGTACGACCTATCCAGCCTCAAGCGCGCGATGCACGCCGCGGCCCCGTGCCCGGTGGAGATCAAGAAGCAGATGATCGACTGGTGGGGGCCGATCATCGACGAGTATTACGCCTCGTCGGAGGCGATCGGGGCGACGTTGATCAGCGCCGAGGAGTGGCTGGCGCACCCGGGTTCGGTCGGCAAACCGTATCTGGGCGCGGCGCACATCCTCGGCGAGGACGGCACCGAGCTGCCGCCGGGCCAGCCCGGCGAGATCTACTTTGAGGGCGGGCACTCCTTCGAATACCTCAACGACCCGAGCAAAACCGCCGCGTCGCGCAACACGAATGGCTGGGTGACGGTGGGCGACGTCGGTTATCTCGACGAGGAGGGCTATTTGTACCTCACGGACCGGCGCCACCACATGATCATCTCCGGCGGGGTGAACATCTATCCGCAGGAGACTGAGAACCTGCTGGTGACCCATCCGAAGGTGTTGGACGCCGCGGTGTTCGGCGTTCCCGACGACGAGATGGGCCAGCGCGTGATGGCGGCCGTGCAGACCGTCGACCCGGCCGACGCCACCGATCAGTTCGCCGACGAGTTGTCCGCCTGGCTGCGAGACCGCCTGGCGCACTACAAATGTCCACGCTCGATCGCCTTCGAGGCGCAACTGCCGCGCACCGATACCGGAAAGCTCTACAAGAACGGGCTGATCGAGAAGTACTCCGTGTGACCCTGCGCGTCGTCGATCTGAGCGGGCCGCCGCAGCCCGGTGACGATGCGCTGCCCGGCGTGCAGGTTGCCGTGGGGCCGATCGCGAACGCCGCGGAATCATGGCTCGACCGCGCCACTTTCACGCTGACCGAAGAGCCGTGTGACGATCGCAGGGTCGTCGTCGTCGACTCGGTGCCCGACGCCCTGGCCGAGCTTACCGAGCGCTGTGACCGGTGGCCGCACGCCAGCGCGGTGTGCGACGACGTGCTGCGCGCGATCGATCCCGCGGGCCCCACGCTGGCCGGGGTGGTGACCGAATCGCTGGCCTACTCCACGCTGCAGGCCGGCCCGGAGTTCGCGCGATGGCTGGCCGAACGCGGCCCGGCAAGCATGCCCGACATCGCCGAGCCGGTGCTGGGCCGGCGCGACGGGGACACGTTGCGGATCACGTTCAACCGGCCGCAGCGCCACAATGCGTTTTCGACCGATGCGCGTGCCGCGCTGCTCGAGGCGCTGACAGTGGCGCTGCTGGACACCTCGGTGACCGGGATCGTGTTGAGCGGCAACGGTCCATCGTTCGGCAGCGGCGGGGACCT